>DASZQC010000585.1:0-2463 GCA_035549815.1 Dongiaceae bacterium | reverse complement strand
TGATGGACCACAGAGGTATTGAAGGCTGACTCATCCCCGCTCCCCAACCATCGTCATCACCGGGCTTGACCCGGTGATCCAAATTTCCAGGTGCGACTGGAAGCAAACTTGGATTGCCGGGTCAAGCCCGGCAATGACGGAAGAGGAGTGGCAAGAATCTATCCCGCCTGCTCCGCGGGCACGACGAAGCCGGCCATGACCTTTTTCACCCCGGCCTTCTCGAAGGCGATCTCCAGCTTGTCGCCTTCGGAATGCAGTACCTTGCCGTAGCCGAATTTCTGGTGAAACACCTTGGCGCCGCTGGGATAGCGGCCGGTGCCGGTCTGGGCCACCGGCTCGGCGCGCAGATCGATCAGCGTATCGCTGCGCGACCGGTAATTGTCGCGCGGCGGCTGCCGGCCCCAGCCGGACGGCTGGCCCACGTAGCGCTCCGACGGACGGAAGATCTCGTTCTCCTCGCGCTCGACATGCGCCTTCGGCAGCTCGGCGATGAAGCGGGACGGCAATGCGTTCTGCCACATACCATGGACCTGCCGGTTGGCGGCGAAGGAGATGTAGGCGCGCTTCTTCGCCCGCGTCAGGCCGACATAGGCCAAGCGCCGTTCCTCTTCCAAGCCCTTCATGCCGTGCTCATCCAGCGAGCGCTGCGAGGGGAACAGGCCTTCCTCCCAGCCGGGCAGGAACACGATGTCGAACTCCAGCCCCTTGGCGCCGTGCAGGGTCATGATGGTGATCATCTCGCCGTCGCTGGCGGCGGCATTCTCCATCACCAGCGAGACATGCTCCAGGAATCCGCCCAGGCTCTCGAACTCCTCCATCGCGTGGATGAGCTCTTTCAGGTTCTCCAGCCGGCCCGGCGCCTCGATCGACTTGTCGTTCTGCCACATCGCCGTGTAGCCGGATTCATCAAGGACGACCTGCGCCAATTCGGTATGCGCGGTCGTCTCCGCCATGGCGCGCCAGCGCTCCAGGTCGCGCACCAATTGCGTCAGGGTGCGGCGCGGCGCCGGCTTCAATTCGTCGGTCTCGACGATGCGCCGCGCCGCCTCCGGCAAGGAGACGTTCAGCGCCCGCGCGGCGTCGTTGATCTGTTTCAGCGTCGCATCGCCCAAGCCACGCTTCGGCACGTTCACGATGCGCTCGAAGGCCAGGCCGTCGTCCGGCTGGTTCACCAGACGCAGATAGGCCATGGCATCGCGGATTTCCTGCCGCTCGTAGAAGCGCGGGCCGCCGATGACGCGATAGCGCAGGCCAAGCTTGATGAAGCGTTCTTCGAATTCGCGGGTCTGGAAGCCGGCGCGCACCAGGATGGCGATGTCGTTCAGCGAGACTTTCTTGCGCTGCAAATCCTCGATCTCGTCGCCGATGTTGCGTGCCTCCTCCTCGCCGTCCCATGCCGCCTTGAGGCGAACTTTGTCGCCCTCGCCACGGTCGGTCCACAGGGTCTTGCCCAGTCGCCCGGCATTCTGCGCGATCAAGCCCGAGGCGGCGCCAAGGATGTGCGGCGTGGAGCGGTAATTCTGTTCCAGCCGGATCACCTTGGCGCCCGGGAAGTCATGCTCGAACTTCAGGATGTTCTCGACCTCGGCGCCGCGCCAGCCATAGATCGACTGGTCGTCGTCGCCCACCACGCAGATGTTGCGGTGCGCCTGGGCCAGCAGGCGCAGCCACAGATATTGCGCCACGTTGGTGTCCTGGTACTCGTCCACCAGGATGTAACGGAACTGTCGCTGATAGCGGCCGAGGATCTCCGCATCCTTGTTGAACAGCGCGATGTTGTGCAGCAGCAGGTCGCCGAAATCGCAGGCGTTCAGCGTGGCGAGGCGCTGCTGGTATTCGCGATAGATGCCGAGGATGCGGCCGCCGCCGATCTCCGCCTGCTCCGCGGCGCTGACCCGGTCCGGCGTCAGGCCGCGATCCTTCCAGCGCTCGATGATGCCGAGAATGACGCGCGACGGCCATTTCTGGCTGTCGATGCCTTCCGCCTGGATGATCTGCTTGATCAGGCGCAATTGGTCGTCGGTGTCGATGATGGTGAAATTGGGCTTCAGGCCGGCCGCCTCGGCGTGCGCGCGCAGGATGCGCGCCGCCAATGAGTGGAAAGTCCCAAGCCACCAGCCTTCGACGGGACGGCCGATCAGAGAACCGATGCGGCCCTTCATCTCGCCCGCGGCCTTGTTGGTGAAAGTGACCGCCAGGATCTCGGCCGGCCGCGCCTTGCCCGTCATCAAAAGATGCGCCAGGCGCGTGGTCAGCACGCGGGTCTTGCCGGTTCCCGCACCGGCCAGCACCAGCACCGGGCCATCCTGCGCCAGCACGGCTTCCGTCTGCCGGTCATTCAGGCCAGCGAAATATGGGTATTTGAGGACGAGATCGGACATCGAGTCGCTTCGGGAAATCTGCATGCCGCAGTTTATACACATGGTCGTCGCGGCTTGACAGGACAAGTCGCGAAGCGTCAGT
>DASZQC010000584.1:0-5732 GCA_035549815.1 Dongiaceae bacterium | reverse complement strand
TCATGATCGTCGGGCCATTGGTGTTCGACGAAACCAGGGTTGGCATAATCGAGGAGTCGCAGACGCGCAAGCCCTCCAGCCCATGCACCTTCAAATCCGGTCCGACCACCGCCGGCGCGTCGGTTCCCATCTTGCAGGTGCCGACCGGGTGATGGTCGGTCTTGGCGTTTTTCCAGGCATATCGCGTCAGGTCCTCAGGTCCAGTGAGCGTGGGCCCAGGCAACACCTCGCGCAGCACGAAGGGTTTCAAGGCCTTCTGCTGCATGATCTCGCGGGCCAGCTCCAAGCCGCGCAGCGACATCTCCCGGTCATAGGGATCGTCCCAGTAATTGGGGTCGATCAGGGGCGCCGCCGCCGGGTCAGCGCTGGCCAGCCGCACCGTGCCGCGCGACCGCGGGCGCAGGAAGGCCGAGTTCAATGTGACACCGGTGTTGCGCAGCTTCTCCACGCCGGCCTCGATGCCGGAACCGAGGCCGAGATGGAATTGGATATCGGGCGAAGGCGCCGCCGCGTCGGCGAACCAGAAGCCGCCGGTCTCGAACAGGCTGGAGCTGACCGGCCCGGTCTTGAACAGCAGATATTGCAGACCGGCCCAGGCGGCGCGGTGCGGCTTGGCGTAGTTGTCAAACGTATGCTCGCCGGTGCATTCGCAGATCACGAACAAATCGAGATGGTCCTGCAGGTTGCCGCCAACCCCCGGCAGATCGTGGCTGACGGTCACGCCGACCTGGCGCAGATGATCGGCAGGACCGATACCGGATTGCAGCAGCAGCTTGGGCGAGCCGATGGCGCCGCTGCTGACCAGCACCTCGCGCTCGGCCCGCATCGTACGCACCGCATTGTTCTCGACGATATCGACGCCGATGGCGCGGCCCTTCTCCACCACGATCCGCGTTGCCATCGCACCAGTGATCACGGTCAGATTGGGCCGACCGTGCGCCGCTCTCAGAAAACTGGAGGCGGCGGAGCAGCGTCGCGCATTTTTTGTCGTCAATTGATAGAAGCCGGCGCCCGCCTGCACAGCGCCATTAAAGTCGCCGTTATAAGGCACGCCCGCTTCCTGCGCCGCGCGGATATAGGCGTCGGCGATCGGTGGCGGATTGATCGGCGCCGAGACGCCGAGCGGCCCGCCATAGGAATGGTAGTCGTTGACCAGGCGCTGATTGTCTTCCGAGCGCTTGAAATAAGGCAGTAGATCGCGATAGCTCCAGCCGCCGCAATTGCCGCCCTTGGCCCAGGCTTCGTAGTCCAGCGGATTGCCGCGGGTATAAAGCTGCGCGTTGATGGAGGACCCGCCGCCGATGACCTTCGCCTGGGTGAAGCGCAGCACGCGGCCGCCCATATGCTTCTGCGGCACCGTGTGCCAGCCCCAGGAGCCGATGCCCTTGGTCATCTTGGCGAAACCGGCCGGCATGTGGAACAAAGGATGCCGGTCCGTGCCGCCAGCCTCCAGCAGCAGTACCTTCACGCTCGGGTCTTCGCTCAGGCGGCTGGCGAGCACGCAACCGGCGGAGCCGCCGCCGGTGATGATGTAGTCATAGGCCGGTGGGTGGCTCATACGTGGAGGTCCTGGTGCCGGATATGGTCGGCGACGCGCAGCGCCTGCGCCGCCACGGTGAGTGACGGATTGACCGCCGCGGAATTGGGCAGGAAGCCCGCATCCATGACGAACAGGTTCGGGTGATCGAAGGCGCGGCAGTATGGATCGAGCGCCGCCTTGGCCGGATCATCGCCCATACGCACCGTGCCGCATTGATGCGACACCACCTTGCGGTCGAACGGCCGCGACAGCACGATGGGATAGCCGGCGGCGCGGAAGATTTCCTTCATCTTGACGACCAGCCTGTGATGCGGCCCCATGTTGGAACGCTGCCAATCCAGGATGATGTCATTACCCTTGACCCGGATGCGGCTGTCCGGATTAGGCAGATCCTCGCTCATCGCATACCAGTCGATCGCATGGCCGCTCATGATGGAGAGCGCCCATTCCGGCGCCCATTTGATGGTCCCTTTCAGGATCGAGCCCAGCACGCGCCCCAGGAGCTGCACATTGCCCAGCGGCTTCCCGCCATTGCCGTCTGATAGATAGAAATCGTTGAAACCAATGGTCTTCTGGTAGACGCAGGTGTTGCGGCGGCGCGGATCGATCGCCAGCACGGCGCTGGTATTGTGGTTCATGAAATGGCGGCCGACCTGGTCGGATTTGTTGGCGAGGCCGTTGGGGTTCTTCTGGTCCGCCGAGCGCAGCAGCAGCACCGCCGACATCACAGCGCCCGCCGACAGGATCACCAGTCGCGGCGTCGCACGATGCTCGGCGCCGTCCTTGCGATAAAGCACCGCATTGATGCGCTTGCCCGACGCATCGGTCTCCAGCCGCGTGACATCGGCGCCGGTTTCCAGCGTGATGTTTGGATCTTTCAGCGCCGCGGCGAGGCCGCAGGTTTCCGCATCCATCTTGCCGGTGCGCGTATCCGGGAACGCATCCCAGCCGGTGCTGGCGCGTTTCAGCCAGGTCGCGTAATCGACACCCAGCGGCAGCGAGAAGGGATGCAGCCCCTGCGCCTTCAACTCGGCGCGGGCGCGCGCAATCGGCGGCTCGTCCGGCACCGGCGGAAATGGGAACTGCGTCGAATGATGCGGCTCGGT
Source organism: Dongiaceae bacterium (assembly GCA_035549815.1). Classification (GTDB taxonomy): domain Bacteria; phylum Pseudomonadota; class Alphaproteobacteria; order Dongiales; family Dongiaceae; genus Dongia_A. The sequence continues at coordinate 3,086 of DASZQC010000584.1, read as the reverse complement.
CGGATCGTCTCCCAGTGCGCCGCGCACGCAATAGAGCGCTTCCGCCTTGCCGTACCAGGGCTCCAGCTCCTCGTACGGGAACGGCCAGGCGGGCGAGACCCCGCCGTCATGCTCCAGGTCGCCGAAATCCTCCTTGCGGTAGCGGATCAGTACTGCGCCATAGAGCTTGGTGTTGCCGCCGACGAAATAGTAATTGCCGGGGTTGAACGGGTTGCCATGCTGGTCGTGCCACTGCTCCTTGCTGCGGTAGTGGCCGCGCTGGAAGATGGCGCGCGGGTCGCGCGTCTCCGGCGTGTCGGCGATGCTCTGGCCGCGCTCCAGGATCAGGATGCGCGCACCGCTGCGAGCGAGGCCGGCCGCGATTGTAGCCCCGCCCATGCCGGAGCCGATGATGACGATGTCCGGCGAAACGCTCATCACTCAGGCGATGCGGCGCTCGCTCTGGGGGTCGAAATACACGGCCTTGTCCATGTTGAAGGCGAAGGGCACCGTGCTGTGCGGCGCCACCTGCATGTCGGACCGCATGCGGCCGATCACTTCGCGGCCGCCGAGCCGCGTGACGACATAGGTGTCGGCGCCGGCCGGCTCCACCACCTCGACATGGCAGGGCGCATGGACCACACCCGCCGCGTTGCGGTCCGCACCGCTCTCGTCGGTGATCGCCTCCGGCCGCAGGCCGAAGATGACGTCGCGGCCGGCATGCTGGCGCAGAGCTTCGTTGGCGGCTTTGAGGTGCAAAGGCGAGGACCCGTCCCGAGACAGCACAACGGCACAGCCGGCGCCATTGGCCTCGATCTTGGCCGGGATCAAATTCATCGCCGGCGACCCCATGAAATCCGCGACGAAGACGTTGGCCGGGTTGTTGTAGATCTCGTGCGGCGTGCCGAACTGTTGCAGCAGCCCGTCCTTCAGCACGGCGATCTTCGTCGCCAGCGTCATCGCCTCGATCTGGTCGTGCGTCACATAGACGATGGTGGTTTTCATCGACTGGTGCAGGCGCTTGATTTCCGTGCGCATGTCGACACGCAGCTTGGCATCCAGGTTGGAGAGCGGCTCGTCGAACAGGAAGACCTGCGGGTTGCGCACCAGGGCGCGGCCCATGGCCACACGCTGGCGCTGGCCGCCGGAAAGCTGACTCGGCTTGCGGTCCAGCAGATGACTGATCTGCAAAGTCTTGGCGACGTCGGCGACGGCCTTGTCGCGCTCCGGCTTCGGCACGCCGCGCATCTCCATGCCGAAGGCGATGTTCTGCGCCACGCTCATGTTGGGATAGAGGGCGTAGGACTGGAACACCATGGCGATGTCACGCTGCGACGGATGCAGATCGTTGACCGCGCGGCCGTTGATGCGGATCTCGCCCTCGCTGATCGATTCCAGCCCGGCGATCGTGTTGAGCAGGGTCGATTTGCCGCAACCGGACGGTCCGACGAGAACGAGGAACCCGCCCTCGTCCACCTGCAGGTCGATGCCCTTCAGCACGTCGACGGCGCCGAAACGCTTGTGCAGCTTGTTGATCTCGAGAAACGCCATGTGGCTCTCCCTACCCTTTGACCGCGCCGGCCATCAGGCCGCGCACGAAATAACGGCCGGACACGATGTAAACGATGAGCGTCGGCAGCGCCGCGAGGATCGCGCCGGCGAAATGCACGTTGTATTCCTTCACGCCCGTCGAGGATGAGACGAGGTTGTTGAGCGCGATAGTGACGGGTTGCGAATCCACGTCGGCGAAGGAGGCGCCGAACAGGAAGTCGTTCCAGATGTTGGTGAACTGCCAGATGACGGTGACGACGATGATCGGCCCCGAGCTCGGCAGCAGGATGCGCCAGAAGATGCGAAAGAAACCCGCCCCGTCGATCTGCGCCGCGCGGATCAACTCGGTCGGGAAGGCATCATAGTAGTTGCGGAAGAAGAGCGTGGTGAAGCCGAGGCCATAGACCACATGCACCAGCACCAGGCCCGGCGTCGATCCGGCGAGACCCAGCAGGCCCAGGATACGCGCCATCGGGATCAGCACGATCTGGAACGGGATGAAGCACGCGAACAGCAGCAGGCCGAACACGATGCCGTCGCCCTTGAACCGCCACTTGGTCAACACATAGCCGTTCAGCGCCCCGAGCAAGGTGGAGATCGCGACGGCCGGGATCACCATCAGGATCGAATTGATGAAATAGGGCTTGAGGCCGGTCGGCTGCACGCCGATCTGCGCCGTCGACCAGGCGCTGCGCCACGGATCGAGGGTGAAGATCTGTGGCAGCGACATCATGTTGCCCTGGCGAATCTCGTCCAGAGGCTTCACCGAATTCACCAGCATCACATAGAGCGGCAGCAGGTAATAGACCGCGAAGACCATCAGGACGGCATAGATCAGCGCGCGGACATAGATGTTGGTGCGGACGGCGGTTTCCGGCGTGGCTTGTGACATCAGCGGCGCCCTCCCCGCAGCTCGCTATAGAGATAGGGGACGATGACGCTGGCGATCATCATCAGCATGATGACGGCCGAGGATGCGCCGATGCCCATCTCGTTGCGGGTGAAGGTGTAGGAGTACATGAAGGTCGCCGGCATCTCGGTCGCGCGGCCTGGACCGCCATTGGTCAGCGCGATCACCAGGTCGTAGGACTTGATGGCGAGGTGCGCCAGCACCACGAACACCGACAGGAAAGCCGGCCGCAGGATCGGGATGATGATTCGGCGATAGAGGTTGAAATTCGATGCGCCGTCGATCTGCGCCGCCTTGATGATCTCGTTGTCGATGCCGCGCAGGCCGGCCAGGAACATCGCCATGACGAAGCCGGAGGATTGCCAGATGGCGGCGATGACGATGCAATAGATCGCCATCTTGCCGTCCTTGATCCAAGTGAAGCTGAAACTCTCCCACCCCCATAAGTGCATCGTGTGCTCAAGGCCGATGCCGGGGTCCAGGAACCACTTCCACGCCGTGCCGGTGACGATGAAGGACAAGGCCATCGGATAGAGATAGATCGGCCGCAACGCGCCCTCGATGCGGATCTTCTGGTCGATCAGGATCGCCAGGAACAGGCCGATCGCAGAGCAAAGCAGGATATAGAGCGAGCCGAAGATCGCCA
>DASZQC010000583.1:0-2499 GCA_035549815.1 Dongiaceae bacterium | reverse complement strand
CTGTTCGGAGAGGAGATTCATTTCTTCGATCCCGCCACCATGGTCGAGTATGGCGTGGCACGCATTCCGGAGGATCGCCACGCGCAGGGCCTGGTCGCCGACCTGTCGCTGGAAGAGAATCTGATATCCGCGCGCTATCGCAAGGCGCCGTTCTCGCGGCGCGGCCTGATCGATTGGAAGGCGGCGCGCGACTTCGCGAAACGCATCATCGCGGATTACGACGTGCGCTGTCCCGGGCCGCAGGCGATCACGCGGCTGCTCAGCGGCGGCAACATGCAGAAGCTGATTCTGGGGCGCGAGATGGCCGAGGATCCGCGCATCATCCTGGCGAACCAGCCGAGCCGCGGCCTCGACATCGGCGCGGTGGCCTATGTGCATCGCCGCCTGCTGGAAGCGCGCGCGCAGGGCGCCGGAATCCTGCTGATCTCGGAGGATCTGGACGAGCTGCTGGCGCTGGCCGACCGCGTCTTCGTGATGCATCGGGGCCGCATCTCCGCGCCGCTGACGCGCGGCCATATCAACATTCGCGAGCTCGGCCTGATGATGGCCGGCCACGGCTTCGCGCCCGACGATTCTCTAGGCGAGGGCAGCCATGCGGCTTGAGCCGCGCACCGAGACGGGCCTTGGCCTGCGCCTGGTGGCACCCGTCGCCGCTGTCGCCGCCAGCTTCATCGTTGCGGCCTTGCTGGTCTTGATCGGCGGTGCATCGCCTTTCGCCGTGTTCGCCGCGGTGATCAAGGGCGCGCTCGGCTCGCAATTCGCCTTCCTGGAGACCCTGACCCGCGCCACGCCGCTGGTCTTCACCGGCCTGGCGGCGGCAGTCGCCTTCCGGGCGCGGCTGTGGAACATCGGCGGCGAGGCGCAGCTTTATGCCGGCGCGGTCATGACCGTGGTCCTCGGCACCGGCCTTCTGCCGCTGCCGGCGCCGATCCTGATTCCGCTGATCATGATCATCGGGGCGGCGGCCGGTGCCTTGCTGCTGCTCGGGCCGACATTGCTGAAGACCAGGTTCGGGGTCGACGAGGTCGTCACCACCCTACTGCTGAACTTCATCATGGTGCTGGTGGTCAGCATGCTGCTGGACGGTGCGCTGAAGGACCCGATGGGCCTCGGCTGGCCGCAATCCAAGAAGGTGATCGCCGAAGCCGCCTGGCCCCGGCTGGTGCAGGGCAAGCGCCTGCATCTGGGCTTCATCCTCGCCATCCTGGCGGCGTGCGCGGTCTGGTTCATCAACGTCCGCACCACCTTCGGCTACGAGATGCGCGCCGTCGGCTTCAATCCGCGCGCCGCGCGCTTCGCCGGCATCCCGGTCAATTGGGTGATGGCGAAGACGGCCTTGCTCTCCGGCGGCCTGGCGGCGCTGGCAGGCGTCAGCGAGGTGGCGGGCCTCAAAGGCAACCTCACCCTCGATCTGTCCCCAGGTTTCGGCTACACCGGCATTGTCGTCGCCATGCTGGCGGCCTTGCACCCGATCGGCGTCATCGGCGCCGCGATCTTTGTCGCCGCCATGTTCGTCGGCGCCGACGCGATGAGCCGCACGGTCGGCGTGCCCAACTATATCGCCAATGTGATGGTGGCGACCGCGCTGTTGACCATGGTGGCCGCCATGCTGTTCACCCGCTTCCGGCTGCGGCGAGGGTAGGGCCATGGAAGCGATCGAGATCCTGTTCACCGCCAGCTTGTGGGCCGCCGCCATCCGCATCGCCTCGCCGCTGATCTTCGCCACCTTGGGCGAGCTGATCTGCGAGCGCGCAGGGGTGCTCAACCTCGGCATCGAAGGCATCATGACCGTCGGGGCTTTCGCCGGTTGGGTGGCGGTCTATCACGGCGCCGATCTGTGGACCGGCATCTTGATCGCCGCGTTGGCGGGGGCGGCCTTTGGCCTGCTGCACGGCTTCATGACCGTGCCGCTCGGCCTGTCGCAGCATGTGACCGGCATCGGCATCACGTTGCTGGCGACCTCGCTGACCTACTATACCTACCGCATCGTCTTTCCCGAAGTGACCTCGCCACCGAAGATCGAGCCCTTCGCGCCCTTCGCCATCCCCGGGTTGTCGGATATCCCGTTCTTCGGCGAAGCCCTGTTCCGCCAGACGCCGCTGACCTATCTCGCTTTCATATCGGTCCTGCTCGTGGCCTATGTGCTCTATCGCACGCCGATCGGGCTCGCGGTGCGGACCGTCGGCGAGAATCCCGCGGCGGTCGAGGCTCAGGGGATTGACGTCACCTGGCTGCGCATGGGCGCTGTGGCGGTGGGCAGCGCTTTCATGGGCATCGGCGGCGCGTTCCTGACCATGTCGGCCTTCAACTCCTTCTATTTCGACATGGTCAATGGCCGCGGCTGGATCTGCATCGCCCTCGTCGTCTTCGGCTCCTGGCGGCCGGGCAAGGCGCTACTCGGCGCCATCCTGTTCGCCGCCTTCGATGCCTATCAGTTGCGCCTGCAGCAATTGGCGGGTGCCTACGTGCCCTATCAGGTGTTCCTGATGCTGCCTTATA
>DASZQC010000582.1:0-10078 GCA_035549815.1 Dongiaceae bacterium | reverse complement strand
GGGCGCGCTGCGCGATGATCTTCTCTAGGCCGGCGAAGGCGCCGCCGCAGATGAACAGGATGTTGGTCGTGTCGACCTGCAGGAACTCCTGCTGCGGATGCTTGCGGCCGCCCTGCGGCGGGACCGAAGCGATGGTGCCTTCCATGATCTTCAGCAGCGCCTGCTGCACGCCTTCGCCCGACACGTCGCGCGTGATCGACGGGTTGTCGGACTTGCGGCTGATCTTGTCGACTTCGTCGATATAGACGATGCCGCGCTGCGCGCGCTCGACATTGTAGTCGGCCGACTGCAGCAGTTTCAGGATGATGTTCTCGACATCCTCGCCGACATAGCCTGCTTCGGTCAGCGTCGTCGCGTCGGCCATGGTGAAGGGCACGTCGATGATGCGCGCCAGCGTCTGGGCCAGCAGCGTCTTGCCGCAACCGGTCGGACCGACCAGCAGGATGTTCGACTTCGACAGCTCGACGTCGTTCTGCTTCCCGACGTGGGCGAGGCGCTTGTAGTGATTGTGCACGGCGACGGAGAGCACCTTCTTCGCGTGCTCCTGGCCGATCACGTAATCGTCGAGGACCTTGCAGATATCGCGCGGGCTCGGCACCCCGTCGCGCGAGCGGACCAGGGTGGTCTTGTGCTCTTCACGGATGATGTCCATGCAGAGCTCGACGCATTCATCGCAGATGAAGACCGTCGGCCCGGCGATCAGCTTGCGAACTTCGTGCTGGCTCTTGCCGCAGAATGAGCAGTAGAGCGTATTTTTCGAATCGCCGCTGGTAGACTTGTTCATTCCGCTATCCGTTCACGCTTCGGCGGGCCAGACTCACACCCGCCTCTAGGCTCATGTTAGCCTTGGAAGATTTTGCAACACAACGGGTTTGTGCCGCATTCTTCGGGTATCCGGTCCCAATGTGTCCCCAAAACAATGCGGGACATTCCTGAACCGTTCCGAACCCGAGAAGGCGCCGGCGCAGACACGCGCGTCGCTTCCGCCATCCTATTCCAGGGACAACCTGTTCCAGGCGATCCGAGCCTAGGACTGGAATGGTCAGCAAAGGGTTAAGAACTGGATTTCGACCCGCTCTGATCATCCCCGCCCGGCCGCGCCGCGATCACATCGTCGATCAGGCCGAAATCCTTGGCCTCTTCCGGGGTCATGAAGCGGTCGCGCTCCATGGCTTCCTCGATGGTCTTCAGGTCCTGGCCGGTGTGCTTCACGTAGATCTTGTTCAGCCGGTCGCGGGTCTTGATGATCTCTCTGGCGTGGATCTCGATGTCCGTCGCCTGGCCCTGGAAGCCGCCGGAGGGCTGGTGCACCATGATGTTGGAGTGCGGCAGGCTGAAGCGCTTGCCCTTGGCACCCGCGGTCAGCAGCAGCGAGCCGGCCGAGGCCGCCAGGCCGACGCAGATCGTGGAGATGGCCGGCCGGATGTACTGGATGGTGTCATACATCGCCAGGCCCGAGGTCACCGCGCCGCCCGGCGAATTGATGTAGAGCGAGATTTCCTTGTTCGGATTCTCGGATTCCAGGAACAGGAGCTGGGCGCAGACCAGGCTGGCCATGTGGTCATTCACCGGCCCGACCACGAAGATGATCCGCTCCTTCAGCAACCGCGAATAGATATCGAAGGCACGCTCGCCCCGGGCGGTCTGCTCGACCACCATCGGCACCAGCATGTTGTTGTAAATCTCGATCGGATCGCGGTCCCTTATCATACGAAGCTCTCTTCCAGGTTTCAGCCGGCACGGCGTGCCGGCTGCTATAGCGGCGGCGAATCACTTCGGGCGCGGCCGACGGCGCCGATCATACGCGGCAACGCCCGCCTTGCAATCGATCCTAAGAGATAGCCGAGACGGCTAAGCCGCCTCGCCTTCCTTGCGGAAATCCTCGGGCGTCGCGCGCCGCTCGGAGACCTGCGCCATCTCGAGGATGAAGTCGATCACCTTGTCCTCATATATGGGCGCGCGGAGCTGATTCAAAGCCTCCGGGCTCTTTTGATAGTAATCGATGACCTGCTTCTCCTGGCCGGGGAAGCGGCGCGCCTCGGCGATCACGGCGCGGGTCAAATCATCATTCGGAACCTGGATATTGTTGGTCCGCCCGACTTCCGACAGCAGCAGGCCCAGCTTCACCCGGCGCTTGGCGATGTCGCGATACTCGGTCTTGAGCTGGTCCTCGCTCTTGCCCTTGTCCTCCGCGTCCAGGCGGTCGGCCTTCATGTCGGCCTCGATCTGCTTCCAGATCGCCTCGAACTCGGCCTCGACCAGGCTCTCCGGCAGGGTGAAATCATGCTTGTCGGCCAGCACGTCCAGCAGGCTGCGCTTAAGGCGCGAGCGTGCGGCGGTGCCGTAATCGCGCTCGATCTGCTCGCGCACGCGCTTGCGCAGCGCGGCGACATCATCCACGCCCAGCGCCTTGGCCAGTTCGTCATCGATCGGCTGCGCCACCGGCTGGCGCACTTCCTTCACGGTGACGTCGAACTCGGCCGGCTGGCCAGCCAGTTCCTTGTTGCCGTATTCGGCCGGGAACGTGACCTGCACCGTGCGGCTGTCGCCCTTCTTCACACCGGTCAGCTGGTCCTCGAAGCCGGGGATGAACATGCCCGAGCCGAGCTCCAGATGGAAATCATCGGCCTTGCCGCCGTCGAATTCCTTGCCGCCGACACGGCCGACGAAGTCGATGACGACGACATCGCCCGACTGCGCGGCATAGCCGTCCGCGGCCGGCTCGTTCTTGCGCTGGCGCTTGGCCAGGCGCTCCAGGCTTTCCTCGACCTCTGTTTCCGGCACGTCGACGACGGTTTTCTCCAGGCTGAGCGTCTTGAAATCCACCGGCGTGATCTCCGGGATCACTTCCATGGCGACGCTGAATTCCAGGTCCTGGCCGTCCTCGAACTTCACGATCTCGACCTTCGGCTGGCCGGCCGGGCGCAGGTTGCGCTCGGTCATGAGCTGGCTGGAGCCTTCCTGCACGGACTTCTCGAGCACCTCGCCCATCACCGACTTCTCGTAGCGCTGCTTCAGGAGCGTCAGCGGCACCTTGCCGGGGCGGAAGCCCGGCATGCGGATGCGCTCGCCCAGTTCCTTCAGGCGCGTGTCGACCTGGTCCTTGAGCTTGTCGGCCGGGATGACGACCTTGAATTCGCGCTTCAACCCGTTGGCGTTGGTTTCGGTGATCTGCATGGGATGGCTCTATCCAATTCGAATGTGTCGCGTTCGGCGTTCCGGCAAAGCGGTCCAGGTTGGTGCGGGCGGAGGGACTTGAACCCCCACGACTTGCGTCACTGGAACCTAAATCCAGCGCGTCTGCCAATTCCGCCACGCCCGCCTGGCGCCTGCTCCAGCGCCCGTTCCCCGCGCTGCCAAGGCGGACGCCCGCTCTTGTCGGGCGCGGATGTATCGCAGGAGCGGCGGCGGCACAAGAAAAAAGCCAAGATTCCGGGCTTTGCCGGCCTGCCGCGGATGATTAACGCCGGAATCGCAGGTTTCTTGCTAGAGGCCTGAGTTTTCAGCTCTTTCGGCCAAGCCCGCAGCCAACGCCCGGGGCAACCGGTCCGGCAGGTCCTCGGCGATCAGGCCAAAGCCAAAGCCGCGCGCCGCCTGGGCGTGCAGCCAGACGGCCATGGCGGCCGCCAGAAGTGGCGGCAAACCCAGCGCCAGCAGGCCGGTCACCGCCCCCGCCAGGACATCGCCCGACCCCGCCGTCGCCAGGGTCGCCGGGGCCAGCTCCGCCAGGACCGCCTGCCCGTCCGGCGCGGCGACCACGGTGTCGGCGCCCTTCAGCACGATGGTGCAGCCCGACCGTGCGGCGGCCTGCCGCGCCCGTTCCAGCTTGGATCCGCTTTCCGCCAGATCGGGAAACAGCCGCGCGAATTCGCCCTCATGGGGTGTCAGCACGATGTCGGGGCGGCCGCCGGCGAGATCGCCATGCTGGGCCAGGGCGGTCAGGCCGCCACCGTCGATCGCCATCGGCCGGCCCAGCGCCATCGCCCCCCGCACCAGATCGGCGGTCGCGCGGTCCGGCTCCAGCCCGCTGCCGACCAGCAGGCCCGAGATCCGGGCATCGCCCGCCAGCGCCAAGGCCGCCGCATGGTCCGCCACCGGCCGCACGATGGCGCCGACCAAATCCTGGGCGTAGATCGGCCAAGCCGGCGTGGGCGCCGCCATGGTCAGCATGCCGACCCCGACCCGGCGTGCCGCCCGCGCCGCCAGCCGGGCGGCGCCGGTCATCACCGCGCCTCCCGCGATCAGCGCATGGCCGCGCCGGTATTTGTGATCGTCCGGCCTCGGCAACGGATAGGCGTCACGCCACAAAGTGGGCGTGTTGCGCCGGCACGCCACCTCGATCACCGCAAGGTCGGCGGCGGTGAAGCCGGCGTCGGTGACCACCAACTCTCCGCACTGTGCCGCGGCCGGCAGCAGCAGATGGCCGCGCTTCAACCAGTTGAACGTGACGGTGACGTCGGCGCGGATCGCGGTACCGAGGATCGCGCCGTTGTCGGCATCGATGCCGCTCGGCACATCGACGGCCACCACCTGCGCGCCGCCGCCATTGATGGCCTCGACCGCGCCCAGCACATCGCCGGCAAGCGGCCGCGCCAGGCCGATCCCGAACAAGGCATCGACGACGATGGTGCGCGGACCAAGGTTGGCGAGGCTCTTCGCGCTGAGCGGCGCGACGGCATCGCCCCATCCGGCCGCCGCCTTGGTTGCGTCGGCGGAACGCGGCGCGCTCAGCACGACGCTTTGCACCTGCACCGCATAGCCCGCGGCGCGCAGTGCGGTGGCCGCGATGAATCCGTCGCCGCCGTTGTTGCCGGGACCGCAGAGCACGATGACACGATCGACCGCGCCGAGCAGCCAACGGCGCGCGATCAGCTCCGCCACCGATTGGCCGGCGCGGCGCATCGCCTCGAAGCTGGGCAGGCCGCGGGCAAAAGCGGCCTTTTCGACCCGGCGCATCTCATCCGCCGAGAGCACCGCCAATTCGGGATGTTGCGCAAATCGGGAAGCGCCGGCGGATGACATTGCCGTCGGCCGCGCTAATTGATGACCGGACGGCAGAACTGGTCGCCGAAACGTTCCCGGATCCGGTTGCAGGCGCCCTGCGCGGCGGAGAAGCTGTCGAACGGCCCCGCGAACACGCGATAGATCGCGCCCTTCGCTTCGCCCAGGAAGTAGCGCCGCAAATCGAGCTTCAAATCCTTCAGCAGCCCCGGATATTGCTGGGTCAGCTTCGACCAATAGGACCGTGCGTCGCCCTCCTGGCCGGAATCGTAGAGCCAGATGCGGAACACGCGCGCATCGCCGTTCAACGATGCGGCAAGCGGCAGCTCGGAGTTGGAATCGTGCGAGTTCATCGCCGCCGATCCCTCGCCGCCCGCGCCCTGTTCCGCCGCCTGCCCTTCAGCCGCTTCTTCCTCCACCGGCTGTTCAAGCGCAGGCTCTTCCGCAGGTGCTTCGGCGTGCTCTTCCGTGGCGGTCGGCGCTTCGGTGGGCGCGGCCTCGGCCTGCTCCGCCGGTTGCGACGGCGGCGGCTGTGTTGCTTCGGCCGCGGGTTGCTCTTCCGGTTTGGGCTGCGCCGAGGCGAGCGCCGCTTCGGCGGCGGGCTCGGCCGGTTTCTGTTCAGCCTCCGGCTTTGGCGCGGCTGATTCTTCGGCCGGCTTGGTCGGGTCCACGGCCGATTGCTCCGGCACGGCCGGATTTGCCGGCGGCGTCTGCTCCTCGGTCTTGGCGGCCTCTTGGGTCTTGGTGGCAGGCTGGGCCGGTTCGGCGGGCTTCGCGGCGGCCTCCTTCGCCGCCTCGTCCATGGCGGCGATCGCCGATCGCGCCGGCTCCAGGCCCGCATCGGCGGCACGCTGGAACCAAAGGCGCGCGGCATTCTCGTCCTTCTGCACGCCGAGGCCATCGCGGTAGAAACCGGCCAGCGCGAACTGCGCCTCCGCCAGGCCGCCTTCGGCCGCCTGCTCGAGATATTCCGCCGCCTTGGCCTCGTCCTTTTTCACGCCGGCGCCGTTGGCATATTGGACGCCCAGGTTGAAGCGCGCGGTGTTGTTGCCGGCGGCCGCCGCGCGCGACCACAGATCAATCGCCTTCGCCGGATCGGCCGGCACGCCGCGACCATCGGCATAGAGCCGCGCCAAATTGTTGATGGCCGGTGCATATTGCTGGTCGGCCGCTTTCTGATACCAGTCGGCCGCCGCTTTCGGATCGGCGTAGGGCACGCCGGCGCCCATTTCATAGAGCATGCCGATGCCATGCTGCGCGGCCGCCTCGCCGCCCTTGGCAGCGTCGATCCATTCGGCAAAGGCCTTCGGATATTCCTTGCGGTTGAAAGCAGTCAGGCCGGCCGCGTAATCGGCCGCCGCGGGGGCCACGAGCACCGTCAAGGCCAGGGACGTGGCACAGATCCAACGCGCCGCAAAGCCCGTCCAGCGGGCCGCCCGCGCGCGTGTCACCCCCGTTTCACGTGCCTGCGGCAAAGTTCGATTCGCCATAGCCACCACTATGCGCTGTGGGATTTTACGACGCAACGCAGCCCCCAGTTGGCCTCGGGAAGGGTTAGCGTCTAGTTAGCGCGGGATTCGCCCGATCCGCTGACGACCGGAGCAGGCCCGGCGAATGGACCGGCATGATGATGGACCATGCGCCACAGCTTGCCGTCGCGGACGAACAGGTTGGTGGCGATGAAGCCGTGGCCGGAGACGGATTCCAGGCAGCAGACCACGCCCATCTCGCCAATCAGGTCGCACGCCAGGACATGGTGGGCGATCGGCATGGGACCGGCGTTGGAAAACAATTCGGCCCAACTGCGTAGGACCGCCTCGCGCCCATGGATCGGCTGCCAGCCCGGATGGCAGCAGAAGACGGCGCCGGAAGCCGCCCACAGCTCCGTCATCTGCTCCAGGTTCGCGGTGGAGAAGGCGTCATAGAAGGCGCTGTTCGCAAATTCCAGGGCGGCCAGCGCGCTCATCGGACGGGACTAGCCCTGTTCGCTTTCGCCGGGCTTCTCCGGCCCATTCGGCCCATCGGGCTCCGGCGGCGTGTCGGTCGAACCGGGCATGGTGGGCACATGATCGCGCGGCATCGGACGCACCTCGGCAACCGAGGCAGCGCAGCCGGCGGTGACGTTCACCCGCTGGCCGGCGGTCGCGGAGATCGCGCTCGGTGCATTGCAGGCCATCACCTCCACGGCGCCCTCCAGCACGTTCACCTCGGTCGCCCCGTCGCCATCGACGAAGATGACCAAGTGCGTGCCGCGGATGGTCATGGTCGCGGTCGGCGTGACCAGCTTCATGTTCTCCTTGTTCTTCAGCTCGCCGCTCTGGTAGCGGAAGGCGCCGAGCTCCAGCGACAACTGGCCGCCACCGGTCGCCGAGGCCGGGTCATAGACGAACTCGTCCAGCTTCACCGTGCCGTTCGGCCCGACCACCAACCGCGTCGCATCCAGGAACTCCAGCTCCGTCGCGCCCTTGGCGCCGGTCTTCACCAGCTCCTGTGCGTGCACCGTGTTGGCGAAGTAGATCGGATGCTGCGGCTCCTCGCCTTCAGCGGTCGCGCCCAGATAGTCGCGCTGCACCACCGCGCCGATCTCTATCGCCTGTGCCGATACGCCAACTCCCAGGACAAATCCGGCCGCGCTCATGGCCAACAGCCCGGTCCGCGTCGCGTTGCGCATGATGAAATTCCACCCCTTCGCGTCCTCGCAGGACGACTCTGCCCAAAAAACTCAAGGAAATGATAGGCTTATCTCTCGAAATTGCCTAGAGGCTCTTGCCACGGTCCGGGCGGCGCCGGACCCGGTTGGAATTGGGCATGCAAGCCCGGCCTGTGAAGTGCGCGGAATCACAGGCCGGCGGCCTGTTGCCGCATGCCGCGCCCTTGCGCCGCCCCTTCGGCGCTGCAACATTCGCCCCGAGATCACCTGGGAGGATTCATGATCGGCCGTCTCAACCACGTTGCCATCGCCGTGCCGGACCTGGCCGCCGCGTCCGCCACCTATGGCGCGACCCTGGGCGCCAAGGTTTCGCCGCCGGTGCCGCAGCCGGCGCATGGCGTGACCGTGGTGTTCGTGGAATTGCCCAACACCAAGATCGAGCTGCTGCATCCGCTGGGCGATGCCTCGCCGATCAAGAGCTTCCTGGAGCGCAATCCCAGCGGCGGCATCCATCACGTCTGCTACGAGGTGGCGGACATCATCGCGGCGCGCGACAAGTTGAAGGCCGAAGGCGCCCGCGTGCTCGGCGATGGCGAGCCGAAGATCGGCGCCCACGACAAGCCGGTGCTGTTCCTGCATCCGAAGGATTTCTTCGGCACGCTGATCGAGCTGGAGCAGGCGTGATCATGAGCTGGTTCTCACAATTCGCGATCTTCCTGCTGATCTGGTTCGTCGTCCTGTTCGCGGTTTTGCCTTGGGGCGTCCGCCAGCAGAACAATCCCGAGCCTGGGCACGACCCCGGCGCGCCGGTGCAGCCGATGCTGTGGCGCAAGGCCATGTGGACTACTGTCATTTCCTTGCTCATCTGGGGTGTCTATTACGTGGCGACCCAAGTCTACGGTTTCTCCCTGCTGGATCTCGCCAACCGCTCATGAGCACCTACTGCGAAATCGCGCCCGGCCACGAATGGCACGGCCCCTATCACCAGGGCCATTACGGGTTTCCGATCGCCGACGATGACCAGTTGTTCGAGCGGCTGATCCTGGAGATCAACCAGGCGGGCTTAAGCTGGCTCACCATTCTCAAGCGGCAGGATGCGTTCCGGAAGGCGTTCCGCGACTTCCAGATCGACAAGGTGGCGCGGATGAGCACCCGCGATGTCGAGCGCCTGATGCAGGACGCCTCGATCATCCGCAACCGGATGAAGATCGAGGCGACGATCGAGAATGCCAGGCGCATCCGTGCCATCCAGCGCGACCAGGGCTCCTTCGCCGCGTGGCTCGCCGCCAACCACCCGCTGACCAAGCCGGACTGGGTGAAGCTGTTCAAGAAGACCTTCGTCTTCACCGGTGGCGAGATCGTCGGCGAATTCCTGATGAGCATCGGCTACCTGCCCGGTGCGCACCACGCCGACTGCCCGATCCACAAGAAGATCACCAAGCTGAAGCCGGCCTGGATGCAGGCCGAGCGGCAAGGATTCAAGTATTAGAGAGCGCGGCTGAAACTCTTATTGGATCGTCATGGTCGTGCTTGGCACGACCATCCACGAATTTGCCCGCCTCGATTCGGTCTTGCCCAACGAAACTCGTAGATGGTCGGACCAAGTCTGACCATGACGAATATTTTCTGTCTCGAAAGGCGGAGAATTCGCCTACTTCTGAACCTGCGGCGTCGCAGCGGCCTCGTCGGCGGCGTCGCCGATTTCGGCTTCCAGCTCGGCATCGCGCTGGGCGCGCTTCTTCTCGACGATGCCGGCCATGATGATGGAAATCTCGTAAAGCGCGATCAGCGGCACGGCCAGGCTGATCTGGCTGAACACGTCCGGCGGCGTCACCACGGCCGCCACCAGTACCACCAGCACGATGGCATAGCGCCGTTTCGACTTGAGCCCGGCGGCCGTCACCAGCCCCACGCGCGCCAAAAGCGTCAGCAGCACAGGCAGTTCGAAACACAGGCCGAAGGCGAAGATCAGCGTCATGACGAAGCCGATATATTCGCCGACCTTGTTCTCCATCTGCACCGGCAGCACGTCGGGGCCCGCGGGCTGCTCGAAGCCGGCGAAGAACTTGATCGCGAACGGCAGCAGCACGTAATAGAAAAACGCGGCGCCGATCGCGAACATGAAGGGCGTCGCCACCAGGAACGGCAGGAAGGCCTGCCGCTCGTTCTTGTAGAGGCCGGGCGCGACAAAGGCCCAAATCTGACCGGCGACGATCGGGAATGAGATGCAGAGCGCGCCGAATGCCGCCAGCTTCACGTTGGTGAAGAACGGCTCGGTCAGGTCCGTGTAGATGAAGCGCCGCCCAGCCGCGTCATGGAAATACTCCGCCAGCGGCGCCGCCAGGAAGTTGAACATGTGCTGGGCGAAATAGAAGCAGAACAGAAAGGCGATGATGAACGCCACGACCGAATAAAGCAGGCGTTTCC
>DASZQC010000581.1:0-2916 GCA_035549815.1 Dongiaceae bacterium | reverse complement strand
CGGGGATGAACAAGCCTTCAACACCACTCTGGTCGATCAAGCTGGCGCTGAACGCCAAGCCGCAGGACGAGCTGCGTTTCGCGCTGGAGAACGCGCTGGAACCGTTCGGCGAGGCGATGTCGAGCTTCGAGACCGATGGCGGCAAAGGCTGGCTGATCGACGTCATCTGCGAAACCAAGCCGGCGGCGAAGGCGGTCGCGGCTGCGCTGAAGCCGGTCGGCAGATACAGGGCCGCCGTCACGCGGGTGCCTGACAAGAACTGGCTGCTGGAAAGCCGGCGCGGCCTGCCGGAATTCGCCATCGGCCCGTTCTTCTTCTACGGCTCGCATTTCAAGGGCAAGGTGCCCAAGGGCAAGATCGGGCTGGAGATCGACGCCGGCATGGCCTTCGGCACCGGCCGGCATGAGACGACCAAGGGCTGCCTGCTGGCGCTGGCGCGCCTCGCCAGGAGGCGCAGCTTCAAGAAGCCGCTGGATATGGGCACCGGCACCGGCATCCTCGCCTTCGCCGCGTCACGCCTGTGGAACGTCGACGTGCTGGCCGCCGACAACGACGCGGATTCGGTCCGCGTCTCGCGCGAGAATGCCGGGATCAACAAATTGTCGAAACAGGTGCGCGTCGTGCGCAGCGACGGTTATCGCGCCAAGGCCGTGCGCGACGGCGCGCCCTACGATCTGGTGGTCGCCAACATCCTCGCCAATCCGCTGATCCAACTGGCGCCGGGCCTGGCGCGCGTGCTGAAGAAGGATGGTGTGGCGGTCCTGTCCGGTCTGCTGCGCGAGCAGGAGAAGGACGTGCTGGCGGCGCATGAGGCCGTTGGACTGACGCTCGATTTCAGCCTGCATCTCAACGACTGGGCGGTGCTGGTGTTGAAGCGAGGCGGCGCGAAGAAGGTCGCCAGGGCACGCTCACGAACCGCGCGCTAGCTTCGCCAATGCTTCGGCGCCGAGTTGCCGGGTCAATTCGCCTGCGGGCAGTTCGCGCGCCAGGCGGACAGCCTGCCCCGACCAGAGGTTGGTGAAATCGCCAGAACCTGCCTGTTCCGCCTTCGTCTTCAGCGGCGCCAGCGCGCCGGCGGCGAGCGGAAAGCGCGGTGCCGATGCCGACATCGGGCCAAGATCGCGCATCAGCCGGTTGACGATGCCGCGCGCCGGCCGGCCGGTGAACAGGTTGGTCAGCGCCGTGCCGTCATCCGCCGCGGATTTCAATGCCTGCCGGTGAATCGCGGACGTGCGGGCCTCCGGCGACAACATATAGGCGGTGCCGATCTGCACGGCCGAGGCCCCGAGCGCGAAAGCGGCGACGATACCACGCGTGTCGGCAATGCCGCCTGCCGCGATCACCGGCGCCTTCACCGCGTCGGCAATTTGCGGCACCAGGGCGAAAGTGCCGACTTGGCGCGCCATGTCGTCGGACAGGAAGTTGCCGCGATGGCCGCCCGCCTCCAGCCCCATGGCGATGATGGCGTCGCAGCCGTGCTGCTCCAGCCAACGCGCTTCGGCGACGGTGGTGGCCGCGGAGATGATCTTCGCGCCCGTTGCCTTGACGCGGTTGAGCAGCTCTTGCGCCGGCAATCCAAAATGGAAGCTCACGATCTCGGGGCGCACCTCTTCGACGAAGCTGCAGAAGTTGTCGTCGAACGGGGCGCGGCTTGCCTGCGGGATCGGCGCGTGGGGATCGAGGCCCAGCTCCCGGTAATAGGGCGCCAGGGTCGCGCGCCACGCGGCCATCTGCGCATCGTCGACGATGGGCGGCCGGTGACAGAAGAAATTCAGATTGATTGGCCGGCGCGTGGCCTGGCGGATGGTCGCCAGATCCTGCCGCGCCTGCTCTACGGTGAGCTGGGAGCAGGCGAGGGAACCGAGGCCTCCGGCCTCCGCAACGGCGATCGCCATTTGCGGCGTGCTGATGCCGCCCATCGGCCCCTGCAGGATGGGAAGGTCGATCCCGAACAGATCCAGGATGCGGCCATCGGGCCAGTTCGTCATGATCGACCTCCGTTGCGGAAACGCGCCTATCTCTTCGTCGCGGCCTGCTGTCGCCAGGCGTCGACCGGCAATCCGCCGACGCCCCAATCCTCCTTCTCCACCTCGTCGATGACGACGAAGGTCCAGTCCATCGGCTTGTTCAGCACCTTCAGCAACAGCTCGCTGACGCCCTTGATCAGTTCCGCCTTTTGCTCCGGCGTGACGCCTTTGCGGTCGGGCGTGGTGCCTTCGCGGGTCACCTTGATGTTGACGTATGGCATGACTCTTTCCTCTCCAGTTTTTGCAGCTAACTTTACCAGTGGCCCGCGTGCTGGCCGCCATCGACGCGCAGGACTTCGCCGGTCACGAAGGCGGCCGAGTCCAGATACAGAACGGCGTCCACGATCTCCTGCACTTCGCCCAGGCGCTGCATCGGGTGCAGCTTGGCCAGCGCCGCATGCGTGCTCTCGGCATGCATCGGGGTCTTGATGATGCCCGGCGATACTGCGTTCACGCGGATGCCCTTGTCGGCATATTCGATCGCCAGGCCGCGTGTCACCGCATCCAGCCCGCCCTTGGTCAAGGATGCCATCGCCGCCGGCACGCCGGCGATCGGCTGATCGACCAGGCTCGTCGTCACATTGACGATGTGCCCGCTGCCTTGCTTCAGCATCCGCTTGGCCGCCTGCTGCGAGATGTGGAAGAAGCCGGCCATGTTCACCGACAGCACCGAGGCGAAATCGTCCAAAGTGTAGTCGATGAACGGCTTGCTGATGAAAATGCCGGCATTGTTGATCAGCGTGTCGACGCGGCCGAAGCGTTCGATCGCCTGCTGCACCACGCGCTCGGCGACGGCCGGGTCGGCGATGTCGCCGGCGACATTCAGCACCTGCGGATCGTTGCCCGGCTTGATCGAGCGGGAGTTGGCGACCACGCGATAGCCGTGGTC
>DASZQC010000580.1:0-10447 GCA_035549815.1 Dongiaceae bacterium | reverse complement strand
CGAAATGAACGCCGTCCGGGGGAAGCGCGGCCACAACGTCTCGCGCGTGCATCTCGCGGACCGGGCGATGTTCGTGCGGCTGGAGACGTTGCGCCTGGCGCGCATCTGCGGTGCCGGCCATTATTCTTCCACCTTCTCCGCGGCGGAACTGTTCGCGGCGCTCTATTACGCGCATCTGAAACTGGATCCGAAGGACCCGAGCTGGCCGGATCGCGACCGTTTCGTGCTGAGCAAGGGCCACGCGGCGATCGGGCTTTACCCGATCCTGGCCGATCTCGGCTACTACCCGATGAGCGCGCTGGACGATTTCACGCGCCTCGGCAGCCCGTTCGGCGATCATCCGAACATGAAGAACATCCCTGGCATCGACTTCTCGTCCGGGTCGCTGGGGCATGGACTGTCCGTCGCCGTCGGCATGGCGCTGGCCGCCCGCGCACAGAAGCGCAATTTCCGCGTCTATTGCATGCTGGGCGACGGTGAGCTGGCGGAAGGCCAGATCTGGGAGGCGGCCATGTCCGCCAGCCATTTCAAGCTGCAGGGCCTGGTCGCGATCGTCGACCGCAACCAGCTCTGCATCGACGGCCAGACCGAGGCGGTGATGGGCGTCGAGCCGATCCATGAGCGATTCGCCGCCTTCGGCTGGGAGACCCAGCGCATCGACGGCCACGACTTCGACGATATCCTTGGAGCGCTGGGCAAGCTGCGGCCGGCCGGCAGTGGTAAGCCGCAGCTCATCGTCGCAGATACGATCAAGGGCCGCGGCGTTAAGCGCATGGAACTGTCGCTGCAATGGCATGTCGCCAATTTGGCGGGCCAGGATTACGACGATGCCGCGGCGGAGATTCGCGCCGGCCTGCAACCCCGGACGCCGGAGAAAGCGCATGGCTAAGCGCGCCGCCCAACGAAAGGCCCAGGAAAGCCAGGGCCAGGATGCGATCTTCCGCGGCACCGCCGGCGGCGATGCGCAGCTCAAAGACGCGCGCTCGATCATCGGCACGCCGAACAAGGTGCTGCCGGCCTTCGTGCTGGGCGAGGAGCTGGCCGACATCGCGGACAAGGACCCGCGCATCGTCGTGCTGACCGCCGACCTCGCCAACGCCAACCGCACCAACGATTTCCGCGCCCGGCATCCGGATCGCTTCTTCAATCTCGGCATCGCCGAGAAGAACATGATGACCATCGCCGCCGGCATGGCCTCTTGCGGCATGGTCGCCTATGCCGCGACCTTCGCCTCCTTCTGCGTTATCCTGGGCGCGGAGCAGGCGAAGACCGATTGCGCCTATCCGGCGATGAAGGTGCGCCTGGTCGGGCATCACTCCGGCATGTCCATGGGCTTCTATGGCACCAGCCATCACGCGCTGGAGGACCTCGCCATCACCCGCACGATCGCCGACATGACGGTGGTGTGTGCGACCGACGCCAATCATCTGCGCGCTTTGCTGCGCGCCTCGGTGGATCATCCGGGCGCCATGTATATCCGCCTGGGCCGCGGCCGCGACCCGGAAGTCTATCCGGAGGTGCCGAAGGACTTCCGCATCGGCAAGGCGGCGACTTTGCGCAAGGGCAAGGACCTCACCATCATCGCCTGCGGCTCCGAGGTGCGCGCGTCGTTGGATGCGGCCGAGCTGCTGGTTAAGCAGGGCATCGACGTGCGGGTCATCGACATGCACACGATCAAGCCGCTGGATGCGGCCGCGATCCGCAGGGCCGCGCGCGAGACCGGGGCGATCATGAGCGTGGAAGAGCACAACATCACCGGCGGTCTGGGCAGCGCCATCGCGGAAGTGCTGGTGAATGAGGAGCGGGTGCCGTTCCTGCGTCACGGCATCCCGGACGAGTTCGTGCCGGTCGGTCCGCCGGCGGCGCTCTATGCGCACTACAAGCTCGATGCGGCGGGCATCGCCAAGAAGGCCAAGGCCTTCCTGGCCGCATCCGGGAGAAGCTGAATCGATTACGCGTACGACCATCAAACGGCCATCGAGCCATAACACGGAGGAGGGGTTACACATGGGACGACAGAAACATCTTCGCCAAAGAAACCT
Organism: Dongiaceae bacterium; assembly: GCA_035549815.1. Classification (GTDB taxonomy): domain Bacteria; phylum Pseudomonadota; class Alphaproteobacteria; order Dongiales; family Dongiaceae; genus Dongia_A. Next base: position 8,405 of record DASZQC010000580.1, on the reverse strand, counting down.
GAAGTGGGCCAGTTTAAAGGTTGCGGCGATGCTCTATGCGGGCGTCAGCGCGGTCACGCTGCTGCCGGGCGCCGCGGCGGCGCAGGACGCGCTGGTCATCGCGCGCCAGCTCGACATCAACTCGCTGGATCCGGCGCGGGGCTTCTGCGACACCTGCCAGATCTATTTCAGCAACGTCTATGAGACGCTGATCGGCCTGGGCAAGGACAATGCCACCCTGACGCCGCGCCTGGCGACCAAGTGGGAAGCCAACGCCGACCAGAGCCAGTTCACCTTCCACCTCGATCCGGACGCCAAGTTCTCCGACGGCTCGCCGGTCGAGGCCAAGGACGTCAAGTGGACCTTCGAGCGCCTGAAGAACGTGAAGGGTGGCGCCGCCTTCCTGATGGACGGCGTCAACAGCGTCGAGGCGCCGGACGCGCACACGGTCGTCGTGACCCTGGCGGGACCGAGCTCCGAATTCCTGAACATCGTCAGCGCGCCCTATACCGGCATCATCAACAGCGATGTCGCGGCGGAGAACGGCGCCAGCGCCGCGGCCGATGCGGAAACCGCGGACAAGGCCGAAGCCTGGTTCCTGGCCAATTCCGCCGGCAGCGGCCCCTATGCGCTCGCCAACTACAAGCCGGATGACGAGCTCCGCTTCAAGGCCAATCCGGAATACAAGCGGACCAAGGTGGCGATCCCCGACATCGTCATCAAGCACACCAAGGACGCGGTGACCCAGGCGCAGCTCCTGGAGAGCGGCAATGCCGACATCGCCATGCAGATCGATCCCGATACGGCGAAGACGCTGAAGACGGACAATCTGAATGTCGAGACCATCCCGTCCTACAACTTCCTCTATGTCGCCATCGCGCCGGGTGCGAAGGGCGCGCCGAAGCTGAGCAAGGAGATCCGCCAGGCCATCGCCTATGCGCTGGATTATGACGGCATTATCGAGTTCACCGTCGGCGGGGCCGGCACCAAGACTCCGGCGCCGATCCCGAACGGCTTCCCGGGAACCGCGGGCCTGCCGGAGCCGAAGCAGGATCTCGACAAGGCGAAGGAGCTGCTGGCCGCGGCCGGCGTTCCCGACGGCTTCGAGATCAACTCGGAGTTCCCGAACATGAACTCCTACGGCGTTGACCTCTCGCTGCTGAGCCAGAAGGTCCAGCAGGACCTGTCCAAGGTCGGCATCAAGGTCAACCTGACGCCGCAGGAATTCTCGGTCTGGCGCGACCATGTGCGCGGCGACGGCATCCCGCTGACCGTCTCGTTCTATGCGCCGGACTATTACGGCAGCGCCCAGTACGTGCAGTTCTTCGGCATGATGGAAGGCACGCCCTGGTTCAACCGCGCCGGCGGCAAGAACGACCCCAGCATCTTGAACCCGGCGACGGCCGACCTGCTGAAAAAGGCGCTGGCCTCGGGCGGCGACGACAAGGAAAAGGCCTATCACGAGCTGGCGCTGGGCATGATCGACGACAAGATCATCATCCCGGTGGTGAGCCCGAACCTGGTGCTCGCCAGCAGCAAGAAGGTGACCGGCCTGCGGTACAGCGCCTGCTGCAACCTGCTGATGGACGAACTTGCCCTTCAGTAAGATAATCCCGGCAAGGGCTGACGATGCGTGTAGCGTGGCGGAGAGATGACTCGATACATCGTGCGACGATTGTTATCGCTTCCGCTGCTGCTGCTCGGCATCGTCAGCCTTGCCTTCCTGATCTCGCATTTCACTCAGGGCGACCCGCTTTCGGCCATCGTCAGCGAACGGCAGATGGACAATGCGGAGGTGGTGGCTGCCGCCAAGGCACGCTGGGGCCTCGATAAGAGCCTGCCCGAGCAATACCTGATCTATGTCGGCAACCTGCTGACCGGCGATCTCGGCACTTCGTTCCGCACCAAGCAGCCGGTGGCGCAGGACCTGCTGGAGCGCCTGCCGGCAACCCTGGAGCTGGTCATTGCCGCCATGATCCTGGGCAGCACCAGCGGCATCGCGTTTGGCGTGCTGGCGGCGCGGTTCCGTGACCGGGCGGTGGATCATGGGGCGCGGGTCTGGGCCCTGGTCGGGTCCTCGACCCCGGTCTTCTGGTCGGGCCTGATCCTGCTCTACATCTTTTCCGTGGTCCTCGGCTGGCTGCCCGGCCCCGGCCGCCTCGATGCGCGCGCGACGGCGCCGCAGGGGCTGACCGGCTTCCTCACCATCGACGCGCTGCTGACCGGCGACATGGACCTGTTCTGGGACGCCCTGCATCATTTGATCCTGCCCGCCGCGGTGCTGGGCTGGACGGTGATGGGCGTCGTCCTGCGCCTGGTGCGCGCCTCCATGCTGGACGTTCTGAGCCAGGACTACATCACCGCAGCGCGGGCGCGCGGGGCGGGCGAGATCCGCGTGCTGCTGAACCACGCGCTGCGCAACGCCCTGGTGCCGACCCTGACCATCATCGGCTTCACCTTCGCCTATCTCATCACCGGTGCGGTGCTGACGGAGGCGATCTTCTCCTGGACCGGGATCGGCTCCTATGCCGTCGACGCGGCGCGCAGCCTGGATTACCCGGCGATCATGGGTGTCACAATCGTCGGCGGCGCCGCCTTCCTGCTCACCAATTTGGCGACGGACATTGCCTATGCCTTCGCCGACCCGCGCATCCGGTTGAGCTGATGGCGGATAGTCCGGCTCTCCCGCAGATTCGCGCCCGTCCATGGCCCCAGTGGCTGAAGCTGCCGGTGATGGTCGGCATCGCCATCATCGCCTTCTGGATCGTGACCTGCCTCACCATCGACCTGTGGCCGATCTATGACCCGATCGACATGGTGGCGCGGCGGCTGCAACCGCCGAGCTGGGAGCACTGGTTCGGCACCGACGCGCTGGGCCGCGACGTGCTGTCGCGCACGTTGCACGGCGCGCGCCTGTCGCTGATGATGTGCGTCGGGGTCATCGTCTTCGCGGTGCTGATCGGCTCCGCCATCGGCGCTGTCGCCGGTTATGTCGGCGGCCTCATCGACGGCGCCCTGATGCGCCTGGTCGATATCACCCTGTCCTTCCCGCCGATCCTGCTCGCCATGGCGGTCACCGCCGCGCTTGGCACGGGCCTGGAGAACGCCGCCATCGCCATGATCATCGTCTGGTGGCCGGTCTATGCCCGGCTGATGCGCGGCCAGGTGCTGAGCGTGAAGTCGCGCGAGCATGTCGAGGCGGCGACTGCCGCCGGCGCCAGCCACAGCCGCACATTGGGCAAGCACATCCTGCCTTTGACCTGGAGCCCGATTCTGATCAACGCCACCATGGATTTTGGCCAGGTGGTGCTGCTGACCGCCTCGCTCTCCTTCATCGGGCTCGGCGCCTCGCCGCCGACGCCGGAATGGGGCTCGATGATCGACGAGGGCGCCAAGAACTTTTACCAGTGGTGGATCTGCGCCGGCCCGGGCGTCGCCATCCTGTCCGTGGCGCTGGCCTTCAATTTCCTGGGCGACGGCCTGCGCGATTTGCTGGACCCGAGGTCGAAATGACCGCGCCGCTGCTGGACGTCCGCGGCCTGACCGTTTCCATCGGCGCCTTCGACGTGGTGCGCGATGTCAGCCTGTCGCTGGATGACGGCAAGACCCTGGGCCTGGTCGGCGAATCCGGCTGCGGCAAGAGCATCACCATGCTGGCGATCATGGGCCTGCTGCCGGAGAAGGTGAAGATCGCAGGCTCCATCAAGCTCCGCGGCGAGGAATTGCTGGGCATGCCGCAGAGCGCGTTGACGGCGTTGCGCGGCAAGCGCATGGCGATGATCTTCCAGGACCCGATGACCTCGCTCAACCCGGTCATGACGGTGGGTGAGCAACTGGGCGAGGCGATCGCCATCCATCACCGGCAGATGAAACGCGCGGAGCGGCAGGAGAAGTCGCTGGCGATGCTGCGCCTGGTCGCGATTCCGTTCCCGGACCGCCGGCTGCTGCAATATCCGCACGAGCTGTCTGGCGGCATGCGCCAGCGCGTGATGATCGCCATCGCCATGGCCAACGACCCCGAGCTGCTGATCGCCGACGAGCCGACCACCGCGCTCGACGTCACCGTGCAGGCGCAGATCATGGAATTGCTGCAGCGCCTGCAGGCTGAGCGGCGGATGGGCCTGATGCTGATCAGCCATGATCTGGGTGTGGTCGGCGACATCGCCGACGAGGTCGCCATCATGTATGCCGGCCGCATTGCCGAGCGCGGCACGGTCGAAGCCGTGTTCGATTCGCCGCACCATCCCTATACGCACGGCCTGCTCGCCTCTTTGCCGCAGATCGACCGCACGGTGGACAAGCTGCTCGCGATTCCCGGCAGCCTGCCGTCGTTGTCGGCGCGGCCGCAGGCCTGCCGGTTCCATCCGCGCTGTTTCCATGCGCAGGACATCTGCCGCCAGGAGGAGCCGCAGCTCCGCCCGGTCGCTGGCGGCGCCGTTGCCGCCTGCCACTTTGCCGAGACAGCGGTTTCGTCCGCCCGCGCCAAGGTGGATGCATGAGCGAGTTGATCCTCCAGGTGCGCGACCTGGTGAAGACCTTCCCGATCAAGTCGGGGATCATCCTGGAGCGCGTGGTCGGCCATGTGCAGGCGGTGTCCGGCATCTCGCTGGATATCGCGCGTGGTGAGACGCTGGGCCTGGTCGGTGAATCCGGCTGTGGCAAGTCGACTCTGGGCCGCTGCATCGTGCGCCTGCTGGAACCGACCTCAGGCGAGATCAAGTTCCGCGATCGGGACATCGCCAAGCTGAGCCGCACCGAGATGCAGCCGCTGCGGCGCCATATCCAGATGGTGTTCCAGGATCCGTACGCTTCGCTGCATCCGCGGATGCGGGTGGGCGACATCATTGCCGAGCCGTTGCGCCTGCTCGACCTCGCCGACAAGGCGAAGGCGGACCGGGTCCAGGAACTGCTCGATCTGGTGAAGCTCGATCCCGATTATGCCGGCCGCTATCCGCACGAACTGTCCGGCGGCCAGCGCCAACGGATCGGCATCGCCCGCGCGCTGGCGGTGGAGCCGGAGCTGCTGGTGCTGGATGAGCCGGTCTCGGCCCTCGACGTCAGCATCCAGGCCGGCGTATTGAATCTGCTGAAGGAGTTGCAGGCAAAGTTCAATCTCGCGTGCCTGTTCATCTCGCACGATCTGTCGGTGGTGCGACATCTCTGTGACCGCGTGGCCGTCATGTATCTGGGCAAGATCGTCGAGGTGGCGCCGCGCGAGGAGCTCTATGCCCGGCCCACGCATCCCTATACGCGGGCGCTGCTTTCGGCCGTTTCCTCACCCAAGGCGCGGCGTGCCAAGAAACGCATTATCTTGAAGGGCGATGTGCCGAACCCCGCCGACCCACCCAGCGGCTGCCGCTTCCGCACGCGCTGCTGGAAGGCGGGCCAGATCTGCGGCGAGGTCGAGCCGCTGCTGACCGGCTTCAACGGCACGCACCGCCTGGCGTGCCATTTCCCCAACGACTGATCCTCCGGAGTTTCGCATGTATCCCGATGTCCTGCTCAGTATCGACGGCAGATGGACCAAGTCGGCCGACGGACGCACCCTTCCCGTGGTCAACCCGGCGACGGAGGAGGTCATCGGATCGGTCGCCCATGCCGGCCGCGCCGATCTCGATGCGGCGCTGGCGGCGGCGGAACGCGGCTTCGCCGCCTGGCGCAAGGTCCCAGCCTATGAGCGTTCCAAGGTGCTGCGTCGCGCCGCCGAATTGCTACGCGAACGGGCGGAGAAGGTGGCGCAACTGATGACCCTGGAGCAGGGCAAGCCGCTGGCCCAGTCGCGCATGGAAACCGCCGCCGCGTCCGACATCATCGAATGGATGGCGGAAGAGGGGCGCCGCGCCTATGGCCGCGTGGTGTCGGGCCGCGCGCCGAATGTGCAACAGCTCGTGGTGAAAGAGCCGGTCGGGGTCGTCGCCGCCTTCTCGCCCTGGAACTTCCCCATCAACCAGGCGGTACGCAAGATTTCCGCCGCACTGACGACCGGCTGCGCGATCATCATCAAGGCGCCGGAAGAGACCCCGGCCTCGCCGGCCGAACTGGTGCGCTGCTTCCTCGACGCGGGCGTACCGGCGGGCGCGGTCAACCTGGTGTTCGGCGTGCCGGCGGAAATCTCCTCCTACCTCATCCCGCATCCGATCATCCGCAAGATTTCCTTCACCGGCTCGACCGCGGTCGGCAAGCAGCTTGCGGCCATGGCAGGCCAGCACATGAAGCGCGTCACCATGGAGCTGGGCGGTCATGCGCCGGTGGTGGTCTATGACGATGCGGATGTGAACGAGGCGGTGACGCGCATGAGCGCCGCCAAGTTCCGCAATGCCGGGCAGATCTGCGTGGCGCCGACCCGCTTCCTGGTGCAGCAGAAGGTCTACGATGGTTTCGTCGACAAGTTCATCGCCGCCGCCAAGGCGCTCAAGGTCGGCAACGGCCAGGATGCGGCGACGGAGATGGGGCCGCTGGCCAATCCGCGGCGCATCCCGGCGCTGGAAGGCATGATCCAGGATGCGGTGAAGCGCGGCGCGGAGCTGCGCACCGGCGGCAACCGCATCGGTAATCGCGGCTATTTCTTCGAGCCCACGGTGCTGACCGGCGTGCCGAAGGAGGCTCGCGCCATGAACGAGGAGCCGTTCGGGCCGGTGGCGCTGATCTCCTCCTTCAAGGAGCACGAGGAGGCGATGGCGGAGGCGAACCGGCTGCCCTACGGTCTCGCGGCTTATGTGTTCACCCGGTCGCAAGCGCGTACCCAGGCGGCCATTGCGGAGATCGAATCCGGCATGGTCTCGGTCAACCATTACGGCCTAGCGCTGCCCGAAGTGCCGTTCGGCGGGGTCAAGGATTCCGGCTATGGTTCCGAGGGCGGCCTCGAGGCGATCGAGCCATACCTGAACATCAAGTTCGCGAGTGTGCTGGGGAGCTAGCGACACACCTCATCGTCATGGTCGGGCTTGGCCCGACCATCCACGAGTTTCAACGGGCAAAAACGAGTAGCGGCAGGCAAACTCGTGGATCCTCGTGCCAAGCACGAGGATGACGAATGGGTTTGTTGTTTGGAGTGTGCCTACTTTTCCACCCGCTCGATCACCGCCGCCAACCCCTGCCCCACGCCGATGCAAAGCGTCACCAGCGCATAGCGGCCGCCGGTACGCTCCAATTGGCGCAGCGCGGTCAGTGTCAGGCGCGCGCCGGAGCAGCCGAGCGGGTGGCCGATGGCGATGGCGCCGCCATTGGGGTTGAGCCGCCGGTCGTCGGCGGAGAGGCCCATCTGCTGCAGGCAACCCAGCACCTGGGTGGCGAAGGCCTCGTTGATCTCGATCACGTCCATGTCCTTCAGCGCCAGACCGGCGCGCTGCAGGGCCTTGGCGCTGGCCGGCACGGGGCCGAGGCCCATCACTCGCGGCGGCACGCCGGCGGCGGCCGCGGCGAGGATGCGGCCGCGCGGCTTCACACCGTGCGCCTCGCCGGCCTTGCGGCTGCCGAGAATCAGCACCGCCGCCCCGTCATTGATGCCGCTGGCATTGCCGGCGGTCACCACGCCGTCTTTCTGCAGCGGCTTCAGCTTGGCGAGGCCGGCGGCGTCGCTCTGCGGGCGCGGATGCTCGTCGGCGGCGAAGACCGCAACCGTGCCATCCTTGCGCTTTCCAGGCAGCTCGATGGGCTCGATCTCGTCCTCGAAGAACCGGGCGGCCTGCGCCGCCGCATACTTCTGCTGCGAGGCGAGGGCGAATTCGTCGCTCGCCGCGCGGCCGATGCCCATGTCGGCGGCGATATTGTCCGCCGTCTGCGGCATGGTATCGTCGCCGAATTGCGCGCCGAACTTCGGGTTGGGAAAGCGCGCGCCCATGGTGGAATCGAAGATCTTCGCCTCGCGGCTGAAGGCGCTCTCGGCCTTGCCCAGCACGAACGGCGCACGGCTCATGTTTTCGACACCGCCGGCGACGAACAGCTCGCCTTCGCCGCAGGTCACGGCCCGCGCCGCATCGATCACCGCCGCGAGGCCGGAGGCGCAGAGGCGATTGACCGTCTGTCCAGCGGTCTCGATCGGCAAGCCGGCCAGCAGTCCGGCATAGCGCGCCACGTTGCGCGAATCCTCGCCGGCCTGGTTGGTGGTGCCGAGGAGGACGTCTTCATACGCCTGCTTTGGAAACTTCGCGCGGCTGGTCAGCTTGGCAATCAAAGTCGCCACCAGATCGTCGGCACGCACGCCGGAGAGGGACCCGCCATGCCGTCCGATGGGCGAGCGCAAGCCGTCATAGATATAGGCGTCGAGCATGGTTCAGCTTTCCGGATGCGTGAGCGACAGGCCGAGCTGCGCGCGCCGGCGCAGCCAGGGGCTCGCGCGGTAGCGCGGCTCCTGGTAGATCGCGTGCATCGACTCGAGCACGGCGAGGACATTCTTGGGGCCGAGCGCGTCGCCCAGGGCGAGCGGA
>DASZQC010000579.1:0-6319 GCA_035549815.1 Dongiaceae bacterium | reverse complement strand
CGCCGCCCGCCGTCCGGTCAGCCGCGCCAAAGCCGCTTCGATCCCGAGGCGCGGCGAACTCAGCACCGGCATTCTCATCTGTGCCAGCAAGGCGGCGGCCCCAGACATGGAAGCCTGCGCCAGTACAACCGCATCGGCCGTGACCGGCGACCGAAGCAGCGCTTCGGCGATGGCGCGGTGGAACGCCGGCTCGTCGCCCTGCTCGAACCAGCGCCAGGCGTCCGTCAGCAACAGGGTCTCGACCGCCACCTCCCGGCCGGCCGCATCGGCGCAGGCGCGCAGCAACTCCGTCGTCGGCGCGACGGTCGAAGCCACGCAGGCGACCAGCAGCACGCGACCTCCGGCGGCGACGGCACGTTCCGCCATCGGCCGGTCGACCCGCAAGGTCGGCACCTGCAATTCCGCGCCGATCATTTCGGCGAGGCGGCCGATGCTGGAGCAGGTGCAGAGAATGTGAGCCGCACCCTGGTCGCGCAGATCCGTCATGGCGCCGGTGATCGCGGCGACCTGTTGCTGCTCCGGCGCGCCGTCCATCGCGGCGCGCAGCAGATCCTCGCGCACGATCTCGGTCCAGGTGACATCCGGCGGCGCCAGCTCCCGCAGCAACGCATCAAAGCGATCGCAATGCGAGCGGCCGGTATGCAGCAGCCCCAGGATCCGGTCGCTCATATCCCGGAATTCTTGAACAGGATGCGGGTGTTGTCGTAGGCGGCGATGATGGTCAGGCGGTCGCCCGGTTGCACCGCCACCGGCTGGGGGAAGAATTCCGCGGCCTGCTTCCAATGATTGGTGCGCGTCGTGCTGGCCGAGGAATAGACGATCTCCTCGTCCATGATCAAATCGAACCAGAAGGCGATGCCGTGCACGATGCCGGAACTGGTGGCCGTGACCTGCAGCAGCTTGGCGTCGCGCTCCGGCATGTTCTCCCGGAAATCGAAGTCGAGCGCGCGGAACGGCTGCGACAATTGCCGCACCAGGTCGGCCGCCATGTCGATCTGCGCGTAGCCGGGGGAGCGCAGCTTGTCCAACGGGCTCAGGTCGAAGCCGGAGACGTGGCGCACCGGGTTGATGCGCGCCAGTTGCGGCGCCTCGATCAGCGCGCCATAGACGATGGCCGCCGCCGGGATGATCTTGCCGCCCGGCTTCACCAGGTTTTCGCGCGCATGTTGCAGCACCGGCAGCATGTTGGGCGCCAGCATGCCGATATTGATCAGCTCCGACACGAAGACGTCGGCCTTGTCCGGCAGGTCTTCGCCGACCTTGAGCTGCGTCGATTTCTGCGTGATCACCGTGATGCGCTCGGACAGGCCGTTCTTGGCCACCACCTCGCGCGCGAGATCGGCCATCAGCGGCAGCACTTCGCAGGTGACGACGCGGCCAGCGCCGGCGCGCGCCGCCATCATCGAGACAAGGCCGGAGCCGGTGCCGATCTCCAGCACCAGATCGCCCGGTTTCACCGCGCGGCGCAAGGCCAGGTCGTAGGCCTGGTTGCGCTCCTCGTCATTGACCATCGGGATGTGCCAGGCCGGCGCCACGCTGGAGAATTGCAGGCGCAGCATGAAGTCGATGTCTTCATCGTCCGGGAAGCGCGCATGCGCCTGCTGCAGCAGCTCGGTCGCCTCGTCGCGCTTGCCCTGGTCGTGCAGGCATTGCGCCAGCGAGGCATAGGCCTGCTGGAAATCCGGGTTGAGCTCGATGCAGCGGCGGAACTGCGCCTCGGCCTGGGCGATCATGTCCATGTGGTAGCAAAGCTCGCCGAGATTGAAGTGCGCGTCGAGGAAATCGTCCTTGTGGCGCACCGCCTCGCGGAAGCAGATCAGCGCCTTTTCCAGTTGCCCGCGCCGTTTCAGCGCCACGCCCAGATTGTTGATGGCGCTGATCAGGCCCGGCGTTGCATTCAGCGCCTGGCGGTAGCAATTCTCCGCATCCTCGACCCGGTTCAGCCGCAGCAGGGCGTTGCCCAGGTTGTTCCAGACCGGTCCGTCGGAATCGTTGATCTGCACGGCGCGATGGAAGCTCTCCGCCGCCTCCAGATCGCGGCCCAGGGCATAGAGCATGGCGCCGCGCGAGTTGTGATAGAGCGCCTCGTTCCCGTCGAGGGCGATGGCGCGCTCGACCTGGCCCAGCACGGCGTCGGGAGCGGCACCCTGCTGGTAGGCGATCACCGCCGCCCAATGCAGGGCGGTGGGGTTGTCCGGCTCCTGGGCCAGGACGCGCTCACAGCCCTGGCGCGCCTCCTCGAGGCGGCCCTCGGAAAGTGCGCCCAGCGCGCTTTGCAGGATTTCGGTCGCGGTCAAGGAATCGTCCCACCATGCGGCGTTTGCCCGCGATCCTAAACATGGATCGCCGGAGCCGCACCCGGAAAAAGGTCGAGATGGGTCTGGTTAGGCGAGGATGTTGACGATGGAGCCGCGCGCCAGGCGCCGCTCGGAGCCGGATTGCTCAGGCGCCGGCTGATTGGCGGGCGCCGCGGCGGCTTGCGTTTGGACCTGTTTCGCCTGATCGACCGCGTTGGTCAGAAGCGCGACCACCGATTGCGACTGCGCCACCGCCGATTTCAGGCTGACCATGCCGGCCTGCTGCGTGCGCTGTCCGCCTTGCAGTTGGGTCGCTGCGCCGAGTGCGCCGATATCCATGGATCAATGCCCCCAGAGAATCTCGTTCGGAGAATGCGGTTCGAAAAATCCGTTACGCCATGATGTCGAGCAACGCCTGGCTGGTCTCGTTCTCGGTCTTCAGCACGGCGACGTTGGCCTTGAAGTCCTGGGCGGCCAGGGACAGGGACACGATATCCTCGGGGTTCAGCGGCCCTTCGGCGATGTTCTGCGCGAGTTGCTCGGTCTTTTCCTGCGCGCGCTTCAGCCCTTCGATCGCGGCGTGGCTGGCGCTGCCAAGGCTCGGAACTTCCATAAGGCGCACTCCCTGATCAATCGACCGCACTTTAGGCAACAAAGATTAACAAATTCTTTGGACCGGCCCTAGCCCCGATCGGCCAAGAGCGATACAAGTTATTGATTTCACTTATCTTTATTCAAACAGCGATTGTCGCCGCCCGTTAACGGGCTTGGCCAGCCGCGGCTATTTCAGCCCCTCCACCATCTTCTTGAAATCCTCGCAGGCGCCCTTGGGAGTCGCCGGGTCCTTGCAGACCGCCTCGATCATCAGCGGCCGCAGCTTCGGGCAGGCGGTCAGGATCTGCTGCTGGTAGGTCGACGGATCGCCGAAGGGAAACTGGTCGTAGGGCTTCTGGTTCATGACCGCATCCTTGAAGCCGGGCGAGGCCAGCTTCTCCTCGGTCTTGGCCTTGCAGGCGCAATTGGCCTCCACCGCCTTCGCGTCCTTGCCGATCCAGTAGGCCTCGGTCTCCAGGCAAGTGTTGTAGAGGTAGTTGTGGAACGGGTCGTCGGCGGCCCGGGACGGCGCGGCGAACCAGACGCCGATCACCAGCAGCAACAAGGCGGACGGGATACGGAATGGACGCATGGGGCGGGACTCGTTTCGTTGACACGCGCGCGGCCTTCGCCGCACTCTCTGCCCGCATCCTTCCCGAAGCCACAGTCATTCTCAAATGAAAATCACGTCAATCCGCGCCTATCAGGTCGATCTGCCGCTGCACGAAGGCACCTACAAATGGTCCGGCGGCAATTCCGTCACCGTGTTCGATTCGACCGTCGTGGAGGTGCAGACCGATGCCGGCATCACCGGCTATGGCGAAGTCTGCCCATTGGGCCCGGCCTATCTGCCGGCCTATGCCGCCGGCGTGCGCACCGGCCTGAAGGAGATCGGACCCAAGCTGCTCGGCCTCGACCCCCGCGACCTCGGCGTGCTGAACCGGCGCATGGACCAGGCCCTGCGCGGACACCCGTACGTGAAATCCGGCATCGACGTTGCCTGCTGGGATATCCTCGGCAAGGTCTCGGAGCTGCCGGTCGTCACTTTGCTCGGCGGGCGCTATGGCGAGGATTTCCTGCTCTACCGCGCCATCTCCCAGGAAAGCCCAGCCGACATGGCCAAGCGCGTGCATCAATATCGCGCCGAGGGTTACACCAAGTTCCAGTTGAAGGTCGGCGGCGACCCGGACGTGGATATCGAGCGCATCCGCGCCACCTCGAAAGAGCTGAAGCAAGGCGACGTGCTGATCGCCGACGCCAATACCGGCTGGCTGATGCACCAGGCGACGCGCGTGGTCGACGCGGTGAAGGACATCGACGTCTATATCGAGCAGCCCTGCATGTCCTACGAGGAATGCCGGACGATCCGAGAGCGCACCCAGCGCCCCTTCGTTCTGGACGAGGTGATCGATTCGCTCGCCGCCGTGCTGCGCGGATATGAAGACCGCGCCATGGATGTGATCAACCTGAAGATCTCCAAGGTCGGCGGCCTTACGAAGGCGCGGCAGATCCGCGATCTGTGCGTGGCGCTGGGCATCGCCATGACCATCGAGGATACCTGGGGCGGCGACATCGTCACCGCCGCCATCGCGCACCTCGCCCATTCGACGCCGCCGGAATTCCTGTTCTCGGCGACCGATTTCAACTCCTACGTCACCCGTTCCATCGCCGAAGGCGCGCCGCAGCGCGTCATGGGCCGCGCCCGGGCTTCGGACAAGCCCGGCCTTGGCACCACGCCACGCATGGACGTGCTGGGCAAGCCGGTGCTGGAGATCAAGTAGGGAGAGGTCTCATGCTCTACAAAGGTAGCTGCCATTGCGGCGATGTGAGCTTCGAGGTCGAGGGTAATTTGACTGCCGTGGTCAATTGCAATTGCTCGATCTGCGCCCGCAAGGGCGCCCTGCTCTGGGCGGTGCCGCGCGACAAGCTGCGGGTGCAGGCCGAGGATCGCGACATCGGCCGCTACACCTTCAACACCCACACGATCGAGCATCGCTTCTGCCGCGCCTGCGGCATCGCGCCCTATGCCGAGGATTCGGCGGCGAAGACCGAGCGCTCCGCCTATATCAATGTGCGCTGTCTGGATGGCATCGATCTGAAGGGCCTGCCGGTCATCGAGTTCGACGGTCGATCGATGTGAGCGACATTACTTTCCGCCGCGCCGGCTCCGAAGATGTCGCGACCGTCGCCGCCATCACCAATGCCGCCTATGCCAAGTGGGTGCCGATCATCGGGCGCAAGCCGAAGCCGATGCTGGCCGACCATGCGGCGGCGATCCGCGATCACGAGGTCGAGCTTGCCCTGCTCGACGGCAAGCCCGTCGGGCTGATCGAGCTCATTCCCGCCCCGGACCATCTGCTGCTGGAGAGCATTGCCATCGATCCGGCGTCGCAGGGCAACGGTTTGGGCCGGGTATTGATGGCGCGGGTCGAGGACCATGCGCATCGGCGCGGCCTGCCGCGGGTACGGCTCTACACCAACAAAGCCTTTGCCGCGAATGTCGATTTCTATCTCCGCCTCGGCTACGCGATCGACCGCGAGGAGCCTTTCATGGGTGGGCTGACGGTCTATTTCTCGAAGCCCATATTTTAAAGGCCCGGCATCTAAGCGGCTTGCATCCGTACCCGGTTGCGCGAGACTAGGTCTCTCCCCTCCGGCAAGAGGTACGCGCGATGACCAAGATCCGTGGCGGCTTGATTCAGATGGGCCTGAAGGAATCGACCGACAAGTCGCCGCAGGAGATCCGGCAGGCGATGCTCGATGCGCACCTGCCGCTGATCGAGAAAGCGGGCCAGGCAGGCGTGCAGATCCTCTGCTTCCAGGAGGTCTTCACCCAGCCCTATTTCTGCCCCAGCCAGGACGCGAAATGGTACGCCGCGGCCGAGGCGATTCCCGACGGCCCCACGACCAAGCTGATGCAGGACCTCGCCAGGAAGCACCAGATGGTCATCGTGGTGCCGATCTATGAAGAGGCGATGGCTGGCGTCTATTACAACACCGCCGCGGTGATCGACGCCGACGGCTCATACCTCGGCAAATACCGCAAGACCCACATCCCGCAGGTCGCGGGATTTTGGGAGAAATTCTTCTTCAAACCCGGCGCCTCGGACTATCCGGTGTTCAAGACGCGCTATTGCAAGCTCGGCGTCTATATCTGCTATGACCGCCACTTCCCCGAAGGCTGGCGCGCGCTGGCGCTGAACGGCGCGGAATACATCGTCAATCCGTCCGCGACCGTCGCGGGATTGTCCGAGCATCTGTGGAAGCTGGAGCAGCCGGCCTCGGCCGTCGCCAACGGCGTCTATATCGGCGCCATCAACCGCATCGGCGTCGAAGCGCCGTGGAACATCGGCCAGTTCTACGGCCAGAGCTATTTCGTCAATCCACGCGGCCAGATCGAGGCCATCGCCAGCCGCGACCAGGACGAG
>DASZQC010000578.1:0-1884 GCA_035549815.1 Dongiaceae bacterium | reverse complement strand
CGGATTTTTTGGGAACTTCGACAACCTGCCGGCGTCAAACCCCATGTCGAGTCTGAGCGGCGCCCATTACGAGGCCGAATTGCCGCAGCAGGCACCTGCTGATCCGGCCGCCGGCACTGCACCTCACGGCGCTGAGCTCTTCAAACGGGCTCAGTTGGGCGATCGCGGAGCGTTTGGTCAGATCGTGTTGCTGTTCCAGAATCGACTGTATAACGCGATCCTTCGGATGATCGGCGACCCCGAAGAGGCGCGCGAGTTGACGCAGGAAACGTTCACCCGCGCCCTGGTCAAGATCGACAGTTTCCGCGGCGAGGCGGGGCCTTACACCTGGCTGTTCCGCATCGCGGTCAACCTCTCGATCAGCCAGTTGCGCAAGGTCCAGCGCCATCGAACGTTTTCGCTGGATCATCCCGGCAGCAGCGCCCGCGGCGGCAACGGACGGCCACAGCGCGGTGAAGATCAGGCCTCGAGCCTGCTCGACCGAATCGCCGAGCAGCGGGGTGAAAGCCCTGCCGACGCGATGCAGCGGCGCGAGCGCGACCAGCATGTGCTTGAAGCGCTGGGCCGGCTTGATGCGGAGTATCGCGCTGTCCTGGTGATGCGAGACATCGAAGGTTTCGATTACCAGCAGATGGCCGAGGTCCTCGACCTGCCGCTGGGAACGTTGAAAAGCCGCCTTTTTAGAGCGCGGCTGGCGCTGCGGGATGAGCTGAAGAGCTATATGAAATAATGCCGAATGTCCAAGTCCGAATGCCGAATGAAGGCAGATGCGGAGCGAACATTTGGCAAGACACGGCGAATGAAGAAGTACATGTCGAGCCGCAGTCGGTTGTCGAAACAACTCATTCGGCATTCGAAATTTCGGCATTCGGCATTTCAAAAATCATGGCCAAGACCGAAGACATTGAAGCCCGGCTGGCGGCGTACGTCGATGGCGACATCGATGACGCGGCACGTGCTGAAATTGAAAAGCACCTGGCCGGAAACGCGCAGCATCGCCAGCTCATTGCCGAGCTGATGCAGCAGCGGGACATCCTGCGCGGGCTGCCGCGCGAAGCGGCGCCGCAGGAGGTGGCCGAGGCGGTCAATTCGCAGCTCGAGCGCGCGGTCTTGCTGGGGGACATCGACGCCGAAGCCGATGCGGCCTCGATGCGCATCGGGCGCTGGCCGCAGATTCGCGCGATCGCGGCGGTGCTGCTGTTTACCGCCAGTCTGGCGGCAGTCATTTACTACCTGCTTCCCTCAGCCAACGAACGTCCGACGCTGGTGGATGATCTGCGGACGATGCGGCCCGCGACGCCACTGCCGGCGGATGCCGCTTCGCCGGCCACTGCATCGCCCGCGCCAGCGCTGGCGATGGCGCCCACCACATTACAGACGCCATCTGAGCAGCAGCAGCGCGCGACATTGGCATTGAATGACACGCGTGGCGCGGCCGGGGCGGGGCAGCTCGAACTGCGTGACAGCCCGCCCGCCGCTTCGACACCGCTCGTCCTGCCGTCCGCGGAGCAAGTGTTCCGTGACATGGTGACCGCGCCCGCAGCGAGGCCGTCGAATCTGCCGGTGCCGCCGGCGACGATCGTGGTTTGTGCGATCCCCACCGCCAATCCCGACGCGGCCGCCCGTGAAATTTCGCAATATCTCTCCGGCACGCCATACGCCTGGGAAGCCAGCGGCCAGCAGCCGGCGCAGTTCGCGATTAACAGCGCATCGACGCCGCTTCCGCTGAACCAGATGACGCTGGATCGCAACTCCAACAGCAACCCGCCGCCTGCCGACGGCGTCTTGAACGGCAGCAACACGCAGTCCAACTTCATGAGCAATGGCGGGATCGGCATCAGCAACAACGCCCAGGTGGGCAATAATGTGTATGACCCACGGGTG
>DASZQC010000577.1:0-4150 GCA_035549815.1 Dongiaceae bacterium | reverse complement strand
TCGCCTCATCGGTCATCGGCGTGCCGAACCGTTTCATCTATGGCGTGACCAAGGCGGCGTTGATTGGCCTCACCAAGTCGATCGCGGTTGAGTATGTGACCAAGGGCATCCGCTGCAACGCCATCTGCCCCGGCACGGTGCACACACCTTCGCTGGAAGAGCGCATGCAGGCGCGCGGCGACGTGGAAGAGGCGCGCAAGGCCTTCATCGCGCGCCAGCCGATGGGTCGCGTGGGCAAGGCGGAAGAGATCGGCTCGCTCGCGGTCTATCTCGCGTCGGACGAGTCCGCATTTGTGACCGGGCAGGAATTCATTATCGATGGCGGCTGGACCGCGGCATAGGGAGAATTGATATGGCAACGCCCAAGACGATCGGATTGATCGGTGTCGGCCTGATGGGTCACGGCATCGGGAAGAACATCCTGGCCAAAGGCTACAAGCTGGGCGTGATGGCCAACCGCAACCGCGCGCCGGTGGAAAGCCTGGTCGGCAAGGGCGCCACCGAATACAAGAACCCGCGCGATTTGACCGCCGCCTCCGACATGGTGATCACCGTGGTCGGCAATTCCAACCAGCTTGAGGACATCGTGTTCCGCGCCGACGGCATCCTGGCCGGCATGGGCAAGGGCAAGATCATGGCTGATTGCACGACGGCCATGCCGGACTCCACGCTGAAGATCGCCGCCGCCGTGCAGGAGAAGGGCGGCCGCTTCGTCGACACGCCGATGACCCGCACGCCGAAAGAGGCGGAGGCCGGCAAGCTCGGCCTGATGACCGGCGGCGACGAGGCGACGCTGGCGGAGGTGCGGCCGGTGCTGGAGTGCTTCGCCGACCTCATCATTCATTGCGGCCCGGTCGGCGCCGGCCACAAGGTGAAGCTGGTCAACAACATGCTGAGCCTCGGCTACGGCATGATCACCGCCGAGGCGATCGTCGCCGCCAAGAAGGGCGGCATCGACCTGAAGGCCCTGCGCGACGTGGTCAGCGGCGGCGGCGCCAACAGCGTGATGTTCCAGCGCCTGATCGCCTACGCCGTCGACAACGACAACACCCAGCTCCGCTTCGCCATCAACAACGCGCAAAAGGACGTGCGCTATTTCGTCCACATGTGCGAAAGCCTGCCGATGGCCGCACCCGTGGCGCAGGCGATCCACCAGGCCTATCTGATGGCCAACAACATGGGCCACGGCGAGCAATACGTGCCGACGATGGTGGACGTGATCGGGGAATGGAACGAGAAGAAATAGCCGCGCTGTCGCAATCCACTCATTCGTCATGGTCGGACTTGGTCCGACCATCCACGAGTTTCGCTAAGCAAGAACGTATTGCAGCCGGCATACTCGTGGATGGTCGTGCCGAGCACGACCATGACGGTTTGAGTGGTTGGAGAAAGTACGGCTGCGTCACTTCGGCTTCTTCACGATCCACTCATGCGCCGGGTCGTTCTTGAACACCCATTTGCGGTTCGGGCCGGCCATCACGTTCAAATAGTAGAGATCGTAGCCGTGCGGCGCGCCGACGGGGTGATAGCCGCGCGGCACCATCACGCAATCGCCGTCCTCGATCGCCATGGTCTCGTCGATCGAGCGGTCGTCGGTGTAGACGCGCTGGAAGGCGAAGCCCTGCGGTGGGTTCAGGCGGTGATAGTAGGTCTCCTCGAGGAAGCTCTCCTCGGGGAGCGCGTCGCGATCATGCTTGTGCGGCGGATAGGAGGACCAGTTGCCACCCGGCGTCACGACCTCCACCACCAGCAGGCTCTCGGCCGGCGCGGTATCGGGCAGGATGTTGTAGACGAGGCGCCGGTTGGTGCCCTGGCCGCGCTCCTCGAAGCCGACCTGCTCCGGCGGGATCACGCGGGCCGGGAAGGCGCCCTTGGTGCCGGGCGCCGAGCACACGCCGAGCTCCACGTCGCCGACCGCCTTCAGCACGCACTTGACGCCGACCGGCACATAGACCGACCAGCCCGGCCCCTCGAACACGTGTCTGCGCCCGCCGATCTCGCCCTGGTCCTTGCCGTCGAGCGTCAGCCGCGCCTTACCGGTCAGCAGCACGATGCAGGCTTCGCGGTCCTTCGACTCCCAGGCGAAATCCTGGCCGTTCGTGCGCTGGAACACCTCGAACCCGACATAGGTCCACCCGGCGCTCTTTGGCGTGACCGAGAGGACCTGGCCGTGCGAATCCGGCTTCTTGCGCTTCACCAGCAGGTTGGCCATCAGC
The DNA here is from genome assembly GCA_035549815.1 of Dongiaceae bacterium. Classification (GTDB taxonomy): domain Bacteria; phylum Pseudomonadota; class Alphaproteobacteria; order Dongiales; family Dongiaceae; genus Dongia_A. Next base: position 1,934 of record DASZQC010000577.1, on the reverse strand, counting down.
GTGCTCCTTCTCAGGTCAACTTGGCGTCTTTGGCCAGGCGCTTCAAGTTGTTGCAGCCCATGGTCGCGTATTTCAGCGGGTTGGCCTTTTCCGGGTCTTGCTCTGCCTCGACGACGAGCCAGCCGGAATAGCCGGGAAGCTCCGCGAACACCGCCGGGTAGTTCACCATGCCGTCGCCCGGCACGGTGAAGCAGCCTTCGACCACCGCGTCGAGAAAGCTCCAATCCTTGGCCCGCGCCGTCGCCAGCACGTCCTTGCGCACGTCTTTGCAATGCACAGGGGCGATGCGCTTGCGGTAGTTCTTCGCCACCGCGACAGGGTCGGCGCCGCCGAAGGTCGCATGTCCGGTATCCAGCAGCAGATGCACGCTGGGGCCGGTCGCGCCCATGAAGGCGTCGATGTCATCGGCGCTCTGTACCACGGTGCCCATGTGGTGATGATAGGCGAGGGTGACGCCCTCTTTGGCCACGGCATCGGCCACTTCGGTCATGCGCTGGCCGAATTGCCGCCACTGGTCCGGCTTCATCACCGGTCGCTTGGACAAGGGTACGGCGCGGTTGCCGTGTGTGGCGTTCGAGGTCTCGGCAAAGATCAGGATGTTGGAGCCGAGCGCCTTCAAGAGGTCGAGATGCGCGCGCAGATGCTTCATCTCCTCCTTGGCGTCGCGCAGCAGCAGCTCCGACGAATACCAGCCGGAGACCAGCGCCAGCCCATGCGGCTCCAGCACCGCGCGCAGCGCCTTCGCTTCGCGCGGGAATTTGTGGCCGAGCTCGATGCCGTTATAGCCGGCCTGCTTGGCTTCCTTCAGGCACGTCTCCAGCGGCGTCTTGCCGCCGAGCTCGCGCAAATCGTCGTTCGACCAGCCGATCGGATTGACGCCGAAACGGATACTCATTCTCTTCAATCTCCAACGCGCTGCAATGTGGTGGACTTCTCATAGGACTTGCGGGCGGCGCGCACCTTGGGCCGCGTTGACACTTCCGGCACCGCCACGTCCCACCAGAAGCCGCCGGCCTCGGTGGTCTTGTAAGGGTCGGTCTCGATGACGATGACGCTGGTGCGGTCGGCCTTGCGGGCGCGGCCCATTGCCGCCTCCAATTCCGAGGTGCTGGCGACCTTCTCCGCCTTGGCGCCCATGCTCCGTGCGTGCGCGGCGAAGTCGATCTCCGGCATCGTCTCGTGCTTCGCGTGCTCCAGCAGGTTGTTGAAGCTCTCGCCGCCGGTGGCGCGCTGCAAGCGGTTGATGCAGCCGAAGCCGCGATTGTCCAACAGCACGATGATGAGCTTCTGCCCCATCATGACGGAGGTCGCGATCTCCGAATTCATCATCAGATAGGAGCCATCGCCCAGCATCACCACGACCTCGCGGTCCGGCTGCGCCATCTTCACGCCGAGCCCGCCGGCGATCTCGTAGCCCATGCAGGAATAACCGTATTCCAGGTGATAGCCACCCGGCGCGCCCGACTGCCACAGCTTGTGCAACTCACCCGGCAATCCGCCGCTGGCGCCGACGACGATGTCGCTCGGCTTGCCCGCGCGCTGCACAGCGCCGATCACGTGGCCGTCGCCGGGCAGGCCGCGATTGGGCGCCGCTGTTGCCGCCGCATGTTCCATCGCCCAGGTCTTGCGGACGGACGCCGCCTGCGTGCGCCAGCCGCCCGGCGCGGTCCAGGCGCCGAGGCCCTTGTCCAAGGCCGCGATGCCCGCCTTCGCGTCGGCGACCAAGGGCAGGCTGCCATGCTTGCCGGCGTCGAAGACCTGGGTGTTGAGATTGATGATCTTGCGCTCCGGGTTCTTGAACAAGGCCCGAGAACCGGTGGTGAAGTCCTGCAGGCGGGTGCCGACCGCCAGTACCACATCGGCTTCCTGCGCCAGTGCGTTGGCGGCGCTGCTGCCGGTCACGCCGACCGCGCCCATGTTCTGCTTGTGGTGGA
>DASZQC010000576.1:0-2950 GCA_035549815.1 Dongiaceae bacterium | reverse complement strand
TCGCATCCGCATGAGTTGGCCTTTCGGGCGAAGGAGCTCGGCTATGAGGCGATCGGTATTGCCGACCGCAACACGCTGGCCGGGATCGTGCGGGCCTATGACGGCTGCAACCAGGCCGAAATTCGCCTGATCGTCGGTTGCCGCCTCGATCTGCAAGATGCGCCCAGCCTGCTCTGCTATCCGCAGGACCGTGCCGCCTATGGCCGGCTTTGCACCCTGCTCACCCTCGGCAAAAGGCGCACGGAAAAGGGCAAGTGCCTGCTCACCTATCAGGATGTGTTGGATCACCGCCTCGACCAGCAATTGGTGGCCGTGGCGCCGGAAGAGCTCGACGCGACCTTCGCCACCTTCCTGAAGCGTTTCCGCGGCGACGTCGGCAGACACGCGCATCTCGCCGCCAGCCATCTGTATCGGGGCGATGACGTCAAGCGCATCCGCCAACTTTCCGACCTGGCGGCGGATCACCGCCTGCCGCTGATCGCCACCAACGATGTGCTCTATCACGCGGCCGAGCGTCGACCATTGCAGGATGTCATGACCTGCATTCGCGAACATGTGACGATCGACGAGGCCGGCTTCCGCCTGCTCGCCAATGCCGAGCGGCATCTGAAGGCCCCGGAGGAAATGCAGCGTCTGTTCCGACGCTGGCCACAGGCTTTGGAGAATGCGGCGCGGCTGGCGGACGAATGCCGCTTTTCCCTGTCGGAGCTGCAATACGACTACCCCAGCGAGCCGGTGCCGGAAGGGCTGACGCCGCAACAGCATCTCGAGAACTTGACCTGGGAAGGCGCCGCAAAACGCTATCCGGATGGCATTCCTGAAAAAGTCGCCCAGATCTTGAAAAGCGAACTGAAGCTCATCGACCGGCTGAAATATGCCCCCTACTTCCTCACCGTGCAGGACATTGTCCGCTTCGCCGAGAGCAAGGGAATTCTCTGCCAGGGTCGCGGCTCGGCGGCCAACTCCCTGGTCTGCTATTGCCTGCGCATCACCGCCATCGGCCTGGACAAGGCCAACCTGCTGTTCGAGCGGTTCGTCTCCAGTGAGCGCAACGAACCGCCGGACATCGACGTCGATTTCGAGCATGAGCGGCGCGAAGAGGTCATCCAGTACATCTATGGGAAATATGGCCGGCACCGCGCCGGCATCGCCGCCACGGTCATCTCCTACCGGCACAAGAGCGCCTTGCGGGAGGTCGGCAAGGTCTTTGGCTTGACCGAGGACGTCCTCAACCGGCTGTCCAAGATCATCTGGGGCTGGGGCAACAAGCAGATCACCGAGCTGAATGTGAAGGAGACCGGCCTCGACCCCAGCGATCATCGCCTGAACCAGGTGCTGAAGCTTGCCCAGGAGTTGGAAGGATTTCCACGCCACCTGTCGCAGCATGTCGGCGGCTTCGTCATCACCCGCGGCAACCTCCACGATTATGTGCCGATCGAGAATGCGGCGATGGAGGGCCGCACCTTCATCGAATGGGACAAGGACGATCTCGACACGCTGAAACTGCTGAAGATCGACGTCCTGGCGCTCGGCATGCTGACCTGCCTGCGCAAGGGTTTCGAGCTGCTGAGGCAGCACGCAGGCGAAGACTGGACCCTGGCCACGGTCCCGCCGGAGCAGCCGGACGTCTACGACATGCTCTGCAAGGCGGATTCCATCGGCGTGTTCCAGGTGGAAAGCCGCGCGCAGATGAGCATGCTGCCCAGGCTCAAGCCCAGGACCTTCTACGACCTGGTCATCGAGGTTGCCATTGTGCGACCGGGGCCGATCCAGGGTGACATGGTGCATCCCTTCCTGCGCCGCCGGGATGGGCTCGAAAAGCCAGAACCGCTCGGCCCGGAGTTGGATGAGGTTTTGCATAAGACTCACGGCGTTCCCCTGTTCCAGGAACACGCCATGCGCATCGCCATGGTCGCGGCCGGCTTCACGCCGGAAGAATCGGACAAATTGCGCCGCGCCATGGCGACGTTCCGGCGTTCCGGCACGATCTGGACGCTGAAGGAGAAATTCATCAATGGCATGATCGACCGGGGCTACAAGCCGGAATTTGCCGAGCGTTGCTTCAAGCAGATCGAAGGCTTCGCCGATTATGGGTTCCCCGAAAGCCATGCCGCCAGCTTCGCGCTCCTGGTCTATGTCTCGGCCTGGATGAAATGCCGTTATCCGGCGATCTTCGCCTGCGCGATCCTGAATTCGCAGCCGATGGGGTTCTACGCGCCGGCGCAGTTGGTGCGCGATGCGCGCGACCATGGCGTCGAGGTGCGGCCGGTCGACGTCAATGTCAGCGAATGGGACAATACGCTGGAGCGTGGCTTTGACGGCAGGCTGGCGCTGCGGCTGGGATTCCGTGAGATCTACGGCTGCCGCCGGGAAGATGTGGACAAGCTGACGGCAGCGCGCGGCTTCGGCTATCGCTCGCTGCACGAATTGTGGCGCAAGAGCGGGCTCGGCCCCGCCGCTTTGGAGACCCTGGCCAAGGCCGATGCCTTCGGCTCGCTCGATCTCGACCGGCGGCGCGCGCTCTGGCAGATCCATGCCCTGGGCGAACGCCAGCTTCCTTTGTTCGACGGCGACCAGGCTACGCCGACGGATCACGGCTGGCCGTCGCATATTCCCATCGAGGATCTCGGCGCGCCGCTGCCGGAAATGAGCGTCGGCGAGCATGTGCTGGAGGATTATCACGCGCTGGGCCTGACCTTGCGCGCGCATCCCTTGAAGTTGCTGCGGCATCGCCTGCAGCCCTTGAAGGTGACACCCAACCAGGGCCTGGCGGCGGCCAAGGTCGACAGCCGGATCAAGGTAGCCGGCCTGGTGCTGGTGCGGCAGCGGCCGGGCACTGCCAGCGGCGTCATCTTCATGACTCTGGAGGACGAGACGGGTGTCGCCAACATCGTGGTCTGGCCCAAGGTGTTCGAACGGTTCCGCCGCACCGTGCTCGCTTCGCGCCTGA
>DASZQC010000575.1:0-4952 GCA_035549815.1 Dongiaceae bacterium | reverse complement strand
ATGGCGGGGTTCCGCCTGCCGATCCGCACCATCCCGCTGCAGGCCTGCGTGTCGGTGCCGCTCAAACCCTTCCTCGACCAGATCATCGTCTCCGGGTCGCTGCACGTCTATGTCTCGCAATCCTCGCGCGGCGAACTGGTGATGGGTGGGTCGACCGACCCGTACGGCCTCTATTCCACGCGCTCCACCCTTGACTTCAAGGAGGGCCTGCTCGGCCACATGCTCGAGTTGCTGCCGATGCTGGGCGAGGTGAAGATCCTGCGCCAGTGGGCCGGCATGGCCGACATGACGCCGGATTTCTCCCCGGTCATGGGCCTGACGCCGGTGAAGAACTATTACATCGACAGCGGCTGGGGCACCTGGGGCTTCAAGGCCACGCCGGTCTGCGGCATGACCATGGCGCACACCATCGCGAACGACAGCCCGCACGACCTCATCAAGCCGTTCTATCTGGACCGTTTCGTCGACTATGCGCAGGTCGGCGAAAAGGGTGCCGCGTCGGTCGGTCACTGAGGGAGGATGCGATGAAGATCATGAATTGCCCCCTCAACGGCCCGCGCAACATCAGCGAATTCGCCTGGGGCGGCGAGGTGAAGCAGATGCCGGACCCCGCATCGCTCGACGACCGCGCCTGGGGCGACTGGCTGTTCCTGGAAAACAACGAAGCGGGCGTGGTGCGCGAATGGTGGTGCCACGTGCCGACCTCCTACTGGTTCATTGCCGAGCGCAACACCGTGACCGATGAGATCCTGAAGACCTATCCGGCGACGGAGCTGTTCAACAGCCGCGTCGAGTTCGCGGCGAAGAAGGAGCAGCGCTGATGTCGAGCCGTCTTCCCGCGCCCTACGGCACGCTGATCGACCGCAGCAAACCGGTCAGCTTCACCTTCGAGGGCAAGCGCATCCAGGGCTTCGCCGGCGACAGCATCGCCAGCGCCCTGCTGGCCAACGGCCAGACCATGATCTCGCGCTCGTTCAAATATCACCGGCCGCGCAGCGTGCTGACCATGGCTGGGCAGGATGCCAACACGCTGGTGCAGGTGGGCGACGAGCCCAATTGCCTGGCCGACAAGCGCGCCATCACCGAGGGACTGAAGGTCGAAGCGCAGAACTATGTCGGCAGCTTCGACGCCGACAAGGGCCGCTTGGTCGAGCTGGTGGAGCGCTTCCTGCCGGTCGGCTTCTATTACAAGAGCTTCCACGAAAAGAAGAATTCGTGGAAGAAGTGGGAGCCGATCATCCGCGCCATGGCGGGCCTCGGCAAGCTCGACCTCAAGGCCGATTTCCACCACTCCTATTACGACAAGCAGTATCTGTTCGCCGATGTCGCGGTGGTCGGCGGCGGTCCCGCCGGCCTGTCGGCGGCGCTGGCGGCGGCGGAAGGCGGCGGCGAGATCATCCTGATCGACGAGGGCGCGGAGCTCGGCGGCTCGCTTGGCTATGCGCGCTTCGACGCCAACGGCCTGCAGGCCGACAAGATCCGGCAGGATCTGGTGAACGCGGTCAAGGCGAAGCCCAATATCCGCGTCTTGAGCGATGCCATGTGCTCCGGCCTGTTCGCCGACAATTGGCTGCCGGTGATCAAGGGCAACCGCCTGCACAAATTGCGCGCCAAGTCGGTGGTGATTGCGACGGGCGTGATCGAGCAGCCCGTGGTGTTCCGCAACAACGACCTGCCGGGCGTGATGTTCGCCAGCGCCGCGCAGCGATTGATCCGACTCTATGGCGTGAAACCGGGCAATCGCGCCGTGGTGTTGGCCGCCAATGATGCGGCCTATGGCGCGGCGCTGGATGCGCTGGAGGTCGGCATCGCGGTTTCGGCCATCGTCGATCTGCGCGCCAATCCCGTCGCGACGGAGATGAGCCGCGCGGTGCAGCGCGCCGGCGTGGAGATCATCACCGGCCATGCGATCAAGGAAGCGGTCGCCGCCACCGGCAAGCTCGGCATCCGCGGCGCGCTGGCGGCGCCGATCGTGGCCGACGGCCAGCTCGGCATCACCTCGCGCAGCCTGGAGTGCGACCTGATCCTGATGTCGGTCGGCTGCTCGCCGGCCGCGCATCTGCTGCATCACGCCGGCGCCAAGTTCGCCTATGACCATGCCAGCAACATGTACAAGCCGGACGTGATCCCGCCCCATGTCTTCGCGGCCGGGTCGGTGAACCAGGTGCACGCGCTGGGCGCGGTGGTCGTCGATGGCGCGCGCGCCGGGTATCGGGCGGCAAAGGATGCGGGCCTCTCCGTCGGCGCCGAGCCGCCGGCCCCGACGTCGCTGGGCGCCGAGGACATCACCCATCCCTGGCCGATCTTTCCGCACGAGAAGGGCATGGACTTCGTCGATTTCGACGAGGACCTCAAATACAAGGATTTGGTCAACGGCATCGCCGACGGCTTCGACAATGTCGAATTGCTGAAGCGCTATTCCACCGTCGGCATGGGTCCCAGCCAGGGCAAGCACTCCGCCGTTGCCGCCGTGCGCATCGTCGCGCGCGAAACCGGCGAGCGGCTGGAGAAGATGAGCGTCACCACCCAGCGCCCGCCATACACGCCGGAAAAGCTGGGCCACATGGCCGGCCGCGTGTTCGATCCGGAGCGGCGCACCGCCATGCATCACCGCCACCTGGAGCTGGGCGCGCAGATGATGCCCGCGGGATTGTGGTGGCGCCCGGCGTACTATGGTCAGAAATCGCAGCGCGACACGGCGATCCGCGACGAGGTCCAGGCCGTACGGAACAATGTCGGCCTGATCGACGTCTCGACCCTGGGTGGGCTCGACGTGCGCGGGCCGGATGCGGCCGAGTTCCTGAACCGCATGTACACCTTCGCCTATGCCAAGCAGCCGGTCGGCCGCTGCCGCTACGTCCTGATGACCGACAATGCCGGCGTCATCACCGATGACGGCGTGGCGGTGCGGTTCCATGACGAGCATTTCTACGTGACGGCGACGACCAGCGGCGTCGATGCGGTCTATCGCCAGATGCTGTTCTGGAACGCGCAATGGCGCCTGGATGTCGATATCGCCAACGTCACCGCCGCTTATGCCGGCGTGAACATCGCCGGGCCGAAATCGCGCGAGGTGCTGGCCAGGGTCTGCGAGGCGAACCTTGGCGCCGCCGACTTCCCTTATATGGGCGCCAAGCTGGCGAATGTCGCCGGCATCCCGGCACGCATCATGCGCGTCGGCTTCGTCGGCGAGCTGGGCTACGAGGTGCATGTGCCGGCAAGCTACGGCGAAGCTTTGTGGGATGCGCTGATGGCGGCCGGCGGCGTCGAAAACATCCGCCCCTTCGGTGTCGAGGCGCAGCGCGTGCTGCGCCTGGAAAAGGGCCACATCATCGTCAGCCAGGACACCGACGGCCTGACCAGCGTGTGGGAGGCCGACATGGCCTGGGCGGTCGCAAAGACCAAGCCGTTCTTCATCGGCGGCCGCTCGGCGGAGATCATGGCGAAGAAGCCGCTGACCCGCAAGCTGGTCGGCTTCACCCTTGCCAATGACGGCGATCCCTGCCCCGAGGAATGCCATCTGGTGCTGAAAGGCGAGGAGATCGTCGGCCGCATCACCTCGGCCGTGCGCTCGCCCTCCGTCGGCAAGGTGGTCGGCCTCGCTTACGTGCACCCCGACGATGGCGAGCCGGGCCGGCAGTTCGACATCAAGGTCGAGGGCGGCAAACGCATCAAGGGCGTGGTGACGAAATACCCCTTCTACGATTCCGACAACAAGCGGCAGGAGATGTGAGATGGCGACACTGACCAATCTCGATCCCGCTCTGCTGAAGCGCCGCAGCTTCGTCTATCGCAAGCTGGTCGCCGCGGGCGCCGAGTTTGCCGAGATAAATGGCGGCGCCGTCGCCATGCGCTATCCGGCGCAAGGAACGAACGAAGTCGAGGCGGCGCGGCGCATGGCGCTGGCCGATCTGTCGGTGCTGCCGCATTGGGGCCTGAAGGGCCGCGGCACCATGGAATGGCTGGCATCGCAGGGTCTCAGCATCGGCGCAGACAGCAACAAGGCCTATCCGCAATCCGGCGGCGAACTGGCGGCCAAGCTGGCGCCGAGCGAGATATTCCTGCTGGATTCGCTTTCCGGCAGCGGCGTCCTGCCCGCGCGGCTGACCGATGCCTGGCAGTGGGCGGCTAGCGCGCCCCGGCCACAGCAGGGCTATCAGACGCCGCGCCAGGACAGCCACGCCTGGTTCATGGTGACCGGCGGTTCGTCGCCGGAGATGTTCTCCAAGATCTGCGGCGTCGATCTGCGCCCGGCGCATTGCCCGATCGGCACCATCGCCCAGACCTCCGTCGCCAAGATGAGCGCCATCATCATCCGCGCCGATCTCGGCGGCACCGTCGCCTATCACGTGCTGGCCGACATCGCGTCGGCGGAATATCTGTGGACTTGCCTGGAGGACGCGATGGCCGAGTATGACGGGCGCATCGTGGGCTTGGCCGCCTTGCGCGCGCTGCAGGCATGAACTTCACGCGGGCCACGCGGGAACCGAGTGCGGCGAAACCGGAGCGCGCCGCCCCAGAGCGCACGGGCGAACGCTCCGGACTGCTGCCGGATTTTCTGAAGCCTCGCGCCAATTCGGCCGCGCCCTTCCGCGTCGCCGTCATCCTGGTGCCGGGCTTCGCGCTGATGTCCTTCGCCTCGGTGATCGAGCCGGTGCGCGGCGCCAATCGCTTGAGCGGCCGACAGCTTTACCACTGGCGCCTCTATGCGCCGGAAGGCGGCATGGTCGAGTCCAACAGCGGCATCACCGTCGCCGCTGCACCCGTGGGCGAGCTGGAGCAAGAGAATTTCGACCTCGTCGTGGTCTGCGCCGCCAGCCACGCGGAGCATCGCCGCTACCGCGCGGTGGAGGAGATGCTGCGTCGCCTGGCCCGGCGCAACATGGCGCTGGCCGCGGTCAGCACCGGCAGTTTCGTGCTGGCCCGCGCCGGCTTGCTGGCCGACCGCCGCT
>DASZQC010000574.1:0-2696 GCA_035549815.1 Dongiaceae bacterium | reverse complement strand
CCTATGGTCCGCCGCATGTCGCTGTCGCCGGTCTCTCCAACACCAACAACCCTCGGCCCGCGCCGCTATTACGCGGTGAACTGGGTCGGCCTCCGGACCCTCTATTCCAAGGAAGTGCGCCGCTTCATGGCGGTGGCGACGCAGACCATCCTGGCGCCGATGGTGACCACGCTTTTGTTCCTGGCGGTGTTCGTCCTGGCGCTGGGCCATGCGGTCGACCGGGTGGGTGGCGTGGCCTATATGAGCTTCCTGGCGCCGGGCCTGATCATGATGGCGATCACCCAGAACGCTTTCGCCAACACCTCGTCCTCGATCCTGATCTCTAAGCTGCAGGGCAACATCGTCGATCTGCTGATGCCGCCGCTGACGCCGCTGGAGCGCATGGTGGGCTTGGCCGGCGGCGGCTTGACCCGCGGCCTCGTCGTCGGAATCGCCACCTGGGTGGCGATGCTGCCCTTCGTCCAGGTGCAGATGGCCCATCCCGGCTACGTGCTCTATCACGCCATCATGGCAAGCCTGATGATGTCGCTGATCGGCATGCTGGCCGGCGTGTGGGCAGAGAAGTTCGACCACATGGCGGCGATCACCAATTTCATCGTGACGCCGGCGGCGTTCCTGTCCGGCGCCTTCTATTCGGCCTCGCGCCTGCCGGACTTCTGGCAGGGCGTCGCCCACGCCAATCCGCTGTTCTACATGATCGACGGGTTCCGCTACGGCTTCATCGGCCATGCCGACGGATCGCTGATCGCCGGGCTCCTGGTGATGGCGGGATTCAACCTGTTCCTGCTGGCGCTGACCTGGCGGCTGTTCGCCATCGGCTATCACCTGAAGGCCTGAGGTGGACGCGGCAGCCCCGGTTTTCACGCGCCCGCGCCGCTTCGGCGCCGTGAACTGGCGCGGCTGCGCCTATCTGCTGCGGCGGCAATTCAAGTCCGGCTTTTCCGACCTGCACTACACGATCCTGGGGCCGGTCATCTCCAACGCGCTCTATCTGCTGCTGTTCGTGATCGCGTCATCCTCGCTGACCAACCTGGACCCGACGAAGCTGGTGGGCTTTATCGCCCCCGGCCTGATCTGCTTCGCCATCGCCGAGCGGGCCTTCGAAGCCTCCGGCGCCAATCTGATCTTCGAGAAGCACTACAACACGCATTTCGACTGGCTGATGGCGCCGCTGACGCCGAGCGAGCGCGCCGCCTGCTTCGCCGTTTCGTCCACCATCGGCGGCATGGTCATCGGCGTCTCGGTCATGCTGATGACGTTCGCTTTCGCGCTGCCTTCGGTGCCGAATCCGGGCGCGCTGGTCTTCTTCGCCATCATGACCGGCATGATGCATGGGCTGATCGGCACCCTGCTCGGCATCTGGGCGGCGAAGTGGGACCAGTACACGGCCCTGCACACGTTCGTGCTGCTGCCGCTGGCTTTCCTCTCCGGCGTGTTCGCGCCGGTGGACCAGATGCCGGACCTCGCCCAGACGCTGATCCGGCTCAACCCGATCTTCTACCTGATCGACGGTTTCCGCTTCGGCATGATCGGCCGGGCCGCCGCCGATCCGTGGGTCTCAGCTTGCGTGGCGCTGGCGATGAATGCGGGGCTCTTCGCCTGGGTGCATCGCTGGTTCAGGACCGGCTACCGGCTGAAGAGCTGAAGAAGAAGGGGCACCGCGCAAGCCACGGTGCCCCATCTCAACGCGGGCGGTTCGCGCCCGCGCTGCTCGGCGCAAGGCGTCAGTCGATGTTGATCGGGAAGACGATGCTGACCGACGGCTTGCGCGGATAGTGATAGACCGGCGCCGGCTGGTAGTAGACCGGGGCCGGCTGGTAATAGACCGGCGGCGGTGCGTAGTACACGGGCGCCGGCTGGTAATAGACCACCTTCGGCGGCCGCGGCTTGTAGTAGTAGCCGCCGCCGTGATCGTCCCAATGGCCCTGGTTGTGCTTCCAATGCTTGCCGTGGCCATTGCCGTGCTTCCAATCGTCGGCGCTGGCCGGCGCAACGCCGACTGCGATCAGGCCGACGGCAAGCAGCGAACCCGCGGCCAGCTTGGCCAGCATGGACCGGCGAGGCTTCTGGGTTTCGAGCGAGGTCATGGTCCCCATCCTTTTCTTGCGATCCGCTCCGGCGGGATGCCGTCGCTGGTTCGCGTCGTTTGCAGCACCAATGTAACGCGCGAGCGCACGGCTTCCCCCGTGAGCTAGCTGTGGCGTGAAACTGAACGCCAGATGAATGGAAATTGAACTCGATTCCACAGGCCTATCCGCGCCTGTGCGTTGAACTCGCGCGTAGATGCGGTGCGGAGCCGCTCCGCACCAAGTCGGAGATGCCGCGCACCGCGAAACTCGCGTGATGAACGCGATATGTCGGGATTCACTGCCTTGCCATCACAGTTGCGTGAGTCCGCGCGGGGCAGGCTGAACTCGCCGGTTTGAACCCGGTGGATCAGAGGCGCGCGCGGGACTACTTGCGCCGGCGCAAGTCGTGCACGGCGAGGCCTCCCGCGATGCCGATGGCAATTCCGACGCCGATCCCCATCGCGATGTTGTCGAACATCGCGCCGATGGCGACACCCAGCGCCACGCCGATGGCAATCATGCCTGCGCTCATGACCCTGAGATTGGTTGCAACGCCGGCAATCGCAATCGGGCGCAACCCGACTCGCGCACTGTATCGGCTCCCTCGCTCGTCGTCCCGGCGCTCGC
>DASZQC010000573.1:0-3591 GCA_035549815.1 Dongiaceae bacterium | reverse complement strand
CAATCCGATCGTCTTGGGCGTTGCCATATCAATTCTCCCTATGCCGCGGTCCAGCCGCCATCGATAATGAATTCCTGACCCGTCACGAACGCCGATTCATCAGACGCGAGATAAACCGCGAGCGAGCCAATCTCCTCAGCCCGGCCCAGGCGACCCATCGGCTGGCGCGCGATGAAGGCCTTGCGCGCCTCTTCCACGTCGCCGCGCGCCTGCATGCGCTCCTCCAGCGAAGGTGTGTGCACCGTGCCGGGGCAGATGGCGTTGCAGCGGATGCCCTTGGTCACATAGTCCACGGCGATCGCCTTGGTGAGGCCGATCAGCGCCGCCTTGGTCACGCCATAGATGAAGCGGTTCGGCACGCCGATGACCGACGAGGCGATGGAGGACACGTTGACGATGACGCCGTTCTGCCGGTCCAGCATACCGGGCAGGAAGGCGCGGATCATGCGATAGGCGGCGCGCACGTTGAGATTGGTGGAGAAATCGAAATCCTTCTCCTCGCAATCCAGGATGGTGCCGTGATGCACGAAGCCGGCGCAGTTGATCAGCACGTCGATGGCGCCGGTCTCCTTTTCCGCCGCGTTGATGGCGCTCAAATCCATCACGTCCAGCCGGCGAACGGTTGCGCCTTTCAGCGTGCCGAGCTTGTTCATGTTGATGTCGGTGGCGATCACCTTGGCACCTTCGGCCACGCAGGCCTCCGCCGTGGTGCGGCCGATGCCCTGCGCCGCCGCCGTCACCAGGATTCTCTTGCCGTTCAAACGCCCGCTCATGCAGTCCCTGATCCTTTTTCTCAAGCGCCCAGCAAACCGCGCCGGGCCAGATTGGTCATCAGCGCGCCGACCCCGAAGGTCCAGGGTGCCACATCGCCGCAATGCTTCACCCGGTTGACCAGCGCGCCCAGCTTCGGCGTGGCGATGGTGACGATGTCACCGATCTTGTGGGTGAAGCCCTTGCCGCTCCCGTCGCGGTCCTTGATGGGCGCGAACATGGTGCCGCAGAACAGCAGGAAGCCGTCGGGATACTGGTGGTTGGCGCCGATGGTCTGCGCCACCAGATCCGCCGGATCGCGGCTGATTTTCGCCATCGAGGACGAATCATCGAGCACGAACTGGTCCGGCCCGTCGACGCGCACGGTGATGACCTGCTTGCGCACGTCGTCCAGGCCGAACGTCGCATCGAACAGCCGCAGGAACGGGCCGATGGCGCAGGAGGCGTTGTTGTCCTTGGCCTTGCCCAGCAGCAGCGCCGAGCGGCCCTCGAAATCGCGCAGGTTCACGTCGTTGCCAAGGGTCGCGCCGACGATCTTTCCGGCGGAATTCACCGCCAGCACCACCTCCGGCTCCGGATTGTTCCAGGTGGATTCGGGATGGATGCCGATATCGACGCCGGTGCCGACGCTGGACATCGGCTGCGACTTGGTAAAGACCTCGGCATAGGGGCCGATGCCGACCTCCAGATATTGCGACCACAGGCCGCGCAGGATCAGCGCCTCTTTCAGGCGCTCGGCCTCGGCGGACCCGGGCTTCACGCGGGCAAGGTCGCCGCCGATATCCTCGTTGATCGAAGCGCGGATATCGTCCGCCAGCTTGGAATCGCCCTTGGCGCGCTCCTCGATCACCCGCTCCAGCATGGAGAGCACGAAGGTGACGCCGCAGGCCTTCAGCGCCTGCAGATCGGCCGGCGCCAGCAGATAGGGCTTGTTCGGGTCGCGCGCATCCGGCGGCGTGTTGGCCAGCACGTCGTCGAGGCCGCAGAGCCTCTTTTTCGCCGCCGCTTTTGCCGCCTTTGCCGGGTCGGCGTTTTCCAGCAATGCAGACAAAGTCGGGAAGTTTGCTGTCAGATCATAGAGACCGTCGGACTTCGCCAGTACTACGGAAGGGCCAGCATGACTGCCCGGCATCCACACCCGGCCGACCAGGGTTCCAGCGGTGCCGTCGTCGGGCAGCGCCTCCCGCGCGGAGAGCTTCAGTTCCATTGATAACCTACATCGTTGCCCCGATTTGCCAGGGCGTGAATTCGTTGTCGCCGAATCCAAGCTCCTCGCTCTTGGATTTTTCGCCCGAGGCGACACGCAGGATCAAGTCAAAGATGCGCTGCCCCATCTCCTGCATGGGCACGCCGCGGCTCAGGATCTCGCCGCAATCCACATCCATGTCCTCCGACATGCGCTGATACATGGCGGTGTTGGTGGCGAGCTTGATGCTGGGCACCGGCTTGCAGCCGAAGACCGACCCGCGCCCGGTGGTGAAGCAGATGATGTTGCCGCCGCTCGCCACCTGGCCGGTCGCGGAAACCGGGTCATAGCCCGGCGAATCCATGAACACGAAGCCTTTGGCATTGATCGGCTCGGCATATTTGTAGACATCGACCAGGTTGGTGGTGCCGCCCTTGGCCGCCGCCCCCAGCGACTTTTCCAGGATCGTGGTCAGGCCGCCATCCTTGTTGCCGGGCGAGGGGTTGTTGTTCATCTCGCCGCCGTTGCGGCTGGTGTAATCCTCCCACCATCTGATGCGGGCCAGCAGCTTCTCGCCGATGGCCGGCGACACAGCGCGACGGGTCAGCAGATGCTCGGCGCCATAGATTTCCGGGGTTTCGGACAGGATCGCCGTGCCGCCATGGCGCACCAGCAGGTCGGCCGCGGCGCCGAGCGCCGGGTTCGCGGTGATGCCGGAATATCCGTCCGAGCCGCCGCATTGCAGCGCCAGGGACAGGTGCGAGGCCGGCACCGTCTCGCGCTTCACCTGGTTTGCCTTGGGCAACATCGCCTGGATGCGCTTCACGCCCTCCTCGATCGAGGCGCGGGTGCCGCCCGATTGCTGGATGGTCATGTATTGGAAATTCTCGGTCGCCTTGATGCCGTAGGCTTCCAGCAGGAAGCGGATCTGCGCCGCCTCGCAGCCGAGCCCGATCAGCAGCACGCCGGCGAAGTTGGGGTGGCGCAGATAGCCCCACAGCACGCGCTGCAGCGCGTCGAAGCCCTCGCCCTTGGTCGCCATGCCGCAGCCGGTCGAATGGACCAACGCCACGACGCCGTCGATGTTCGGGTAGTCGTCGAGCGCGCCATTCTCGAAGGCGGCAGCGACGCGCTTGGCCACGGTGGCGGAGCAATTGACCGTGGTCATCACGCCCAGATAGTTGCGCGTGGCGACACGGCCATCCGCGCGCACGATGCCCTGGAA
Organism: Dongiaceae bacterium; assembly: GCA_035549815.1. Lineage (GTDB taxonomy): Bacteria > Pseudomonadota > Alphaproteobacteria > Dongiales > Dongiaceae > Dongia_A. The sequence goes on along the minus strand of DASZQC010000573.1, from coordinate 409 downwards.
GGTCGCCTGGTCCTTGCCGGTGAAATAGGCGGTCGGGCGCATGTCGGCGCAGAAGGCATAGTCGCGCTCGAACGCACTCATGGCGCAGTTCTGCACGTGCACATGCTGCCCCGGCGCGATGTCGGCGGTCGCCACGCCGATGATCTGGTTGTATTTGCGCACGAAGGCGCCGGAGGGGATCGGCGCGGTAGCGATCTTGTGCCCCGACGGCACGGCCGAGGCGGTCGTCACCCCCTCGCCCGGCAGCACGCTGCCGCTCGAGATCGCCTGCGAGGCGACCACGACATTGTCCGCCGGGTGCAGGCGAATGGTCAGCCCGACGGGCTTGGGGGCCGTGATCTGGTTCATGATGATCTCTCTATCAAAAGGCTCTCAATTACGGTTAGACCAATCCCCTCCACCGGAACGG
>DASZQC010000572.1:0-5284 GCA_035549815.1 Dongiaceae bacterium | reverse complement strand
GATGTTTCGGCGCGACAGAAGGTAGTCGAACGACCAGGCCCCGGGACCGCGTGCGATGAGATAGATGAGCAGAGCGGCCCACAAAATATGCTGTGGCCACGAATTCCAATAGACGAAGAGCTGGATGAAGAAGGTCATGCCCAGGAGGGGCAGGGCCGCAAATCGCGTCGCCAGTCCGATCAGGATCAGGGCGGAACAGACAACCTCCAGCGCGCCGGCGAGATAGGCCATGGGGGCCGCCGGCAGAAACGGCAAGGCCGCGAGATATTCATCCTGGAACAAAGCGATGGTCAGGTCCCAGTTCTGCCATTTCGGCACGGCCGCCCGCCAGAACACGCTGAAGACCGCGATCCGGAACAGCAAACCCAAGAGAGCGGTCGGAATCGCGTCCGCCGCCGCGATCAATCGCGCCGCCAACATGATGTCCTCGTTTCGCTGCAGAATATCGCGTTCGGTGCGCTCAGCTCACACCGGTTATCGCAACAGCAGAATCAGGTTCAGCTCTGCTTGGGCTCGAGGCTGCCGCCATTGATCTTGGCGCAGGTGCCGGTCGGCACATAGATCCAGGCATCGCCCTTGCCGGCGTCGGCCACTTGGCCGGCGCAGGAATTGTTGGCGGTCTGGCAATCATTCTGGCCGGCGGCGGCAACGCCGTAGCATTTCTCGTTGTCGGCCGCCTGGGCCGCGCCGGTCAGCATGGCGGAACCGGACACGGCAAGCGCGACGGCGGAAGCCAGGAACATTGCGTTCTTCATCGACTGAACTCCTCTTGGACAGAAGGACCCAGCGACGCCGCAACACGCCGCAAGCGGATATGATACACCGCTGGCGTGCCTTGCGCACACCGGCGGTCGATCATCCAGCAAAGCTTGGCGCAGAAATCCCGTGCATGGAACTAACAAGGACGTGAGCGATTGGGGGCGGTGTGCGGCAGGGGCGCTGCCGCAGCTTCTCCCGCCTTACTTCACCACCAGGCAATCCAGTCCGGCCTGCTTCATCGCCGTGCAGCGCTCGGTCGCGGCCGCCATGGTTTCGAACGGTCCGACCCGCACGCGATAGAAGGTGCCCTTGGTGCCCAGATCGGCCGATTCCACCACCGGCGTCAGGCCGGTGAGCTGATCCTTGTATTTGGCCGAGATCTCCTTCCAGCCGGCCCAGGCGCCATCCTCGGTCGGCAGCGAGGCGATCTGGATGCGCGCGCCCGCTTTGACCTCCGCTTCGGTTGCCGGGGTCGCCGGCTTGGCCGGCTCGGCGGAAGCGATCTGCGTGGTGGTCGGCTTGGTGTCCGCCGGTTTGCTGTCGGCGGGTTTTGTTTCCGCCGGTTTCTGATCGGCGGCGGCAATTTGCGTCGTGGTCGGCTTCGGCGCGGCCGGTGTGGCCTCGGCCGGCTTGCTTGCCGCGGCGACGGGTACAGTCGCGGGCTTGTCGGCCGGCTTCGCATCCGTCGGCTTCGTCGTGGCGGCGGCGGTCTGGCTCGTGGCGGGCTTGTCGGCCGGCTCGACCTTCGCGGCCGGAATCTCCGGCTTCGCTTCGGGCTTCGCAGCCGGCTTCAGGGGCGCGGCCGGCGCCGGATCGGCTGCCGCGATCTGCGCGGTCTCAGGTTTCTTGACCTCGGTCGCAGCCGGCTTCGGCGCCGGGGCAGCGGCTTCGGGCGTCGCCGCGACGGCCGGCGCGGACTCCGTCGAGAGCGTGCGGCTGGCCAGCGCATTGCGCTGTGCCGGCGTCATGCGCTGCAGCACCGTGTCGCGATTGGCCTCGGCGACCGTGCGCCGCACGCCGTCGGGCAAGGCAGCCAGCGCCTTGGTCAGAAGATCGTGCGCCTTCACATTGTCGGCCGGCACGCCCATGCCCATCGCATACATGAGGCCGAGTTGCGCCTGCGCTTCCGGATAACCGCCATTGGCGGCCTTGGTCATCATGTCGACGCCGCGTGCCACGCCATCGGCTGGGCCGCGGCCTTCGAGATAGAGCTTTGCCAGGTAATACTGCGCCACCGGGTCGCCGGCATTGGCCACCGGTTCGAATTCGGCGAAGGCGCGGGCATAATCCCCGGCGGTTGCCGCCGCCACGCCCTCGTTCACGCCGGCATAAACTGGCGTCGACAGGCCCGCCAGCAACGTCGTGACCAGAAGAATTCGCTTCATTCCCGCTCTCCTGAACGCCCCCGAGCCGGGCTCCGACCATAAGCGACTCGCTCGAGTCGGAGCTAGAGGGACAGTATAAAAATGCCTGTTAACCCTTTGATTCACGCCAAGACTTAACAACGGCCCCGGAATGACTTTCGAGCCTATGAAATCCGAAAAGCTTTAAGGAAACGCTAACCATGAAAGGCCCTCGGCGCAGCGCGCCGGCGGCCCTAGCCAAGGATCTCGTCGACGCGCGTCTGAAGCTTGGCGCAGAGCTCGGCGCCGACCTGGCCGCCTTCGCCCTTGATCTCCTTGGTCAGCACCAGTTGTGCGGCGTCTAGATGCGACTTGGCGAGGTCGAGGTGGCGCTCTTCGTAGCTGAGCTTGCGATCGCGGGTCAGACGGCACAGGGAATCCGCGATCCTGGTCACCAGCGGATAGCCGAACGAGGCGCCCTGGCCCTTCAGATCGTGGGCGACACGGAACAAATCTTCGACATGGCGGGCACGTTGCGCGGGATCGCTGCGCGCGGCCTCCAACGCCTTGCGGGCCCGCTCGACATCGGCACGCGCCCAGGTCGTGTAATCCTTGGCCAAGCCTTCGACCGCCGCCTGCGCCCGCGCCAGGATCGCGGACATGCCGCCTTCCTCGTCGGGCTCGCCGGAAGAGATCGGGTCGATGGGCTCGCTTGGGCCAGTCATAACCAGACCCTGTGCGCTTTTGGTTAATCAAGAATGAACAAAGTGGCCCGAATATTACCGGGAGACGCTACGCAACTCTATAGCCGCCCGCTCTACAATCTCCGGGGCAGCCAGGTGGCGGCGATGCCGACGACAATGGTGAGCAGGCCGGACAAGATGAACACCGCCCGGAAATCGAACAAGGTCAGCAGCAGGGCATAGAAGAAGGACGGGATGAATTCTGCCGTGTCGACATAGGTGCGGAACACCGTGGTCATCTGCGGCAGCTCGCGCGGCCTGGCGAAGCGCATGAAGGGGATGTTGCCCAGGTTGTCCAGCACCACGATGAAGGTCGCCGCCGATAGCAGCATCAAACAGAGCACCAGGGGCCGGTCATAGAACAGCACCGTCGCCAGGGTCAGCCCGCCGCCCAGCCAGAAGGCGCCGACGATCGTCACTCGCAGGCCCAATCGCTGCGCCGCCACGCGCACCAGGGGCGCTGTTCCCAGCAGCAGGTTGCCGATGCCGACCAGCCAACCGGCCCAGCTTTCGTCAATATTGTGATCGCTCAAATAGAGCGCCGGATAGGTGAAGAACATCGACCACCAGGCGGAGCGGCCGAACACGATGAGCCAGGACAGGCGCAGCCGCTTCTGGCTGGCGAAGCGGTGGATCATCGCCAGCGGGTTGCGCGGCGGCGGCGTCGATTCGACAGCGGGCTGCGCCAAGTTCAGATGGCGGAAATAGAGGATCAGCAAGGTGTGCACGCCGATCGAAGCGATGGCCGGCGCGACGATGCCGAAATGCTGGTAGAGCCACACGCCCAGCACCGGCCCCAATCCCCAGGCGACGCAGCTCACGAACAGGCGCAGGGTTTCGGAGCGCACCAGATTCTGCCGCGGGATGAAGTCGACGATGAACAGGATCAGGCAGATGCTGCCGATGACCCCGCTCAAGGCGCGGCCCACCAGCCCGGCGCCGAGCCCCAGGACGGTGGAGGTGGCAAGCGCCGCCATGCCGACCATGCAGCAGGCGATGCCGAACAGATAGACGCGATTGCGGCCGAAGCGATGGATCAGCAGCGGCGTGAGGAAGGTGACGACAAAGGCGACGAAGGCAACCGTGGAATAGGTGGCGCTGACATAGGAATCCGCGTTGGCGGCGCCGAACTGCTTGTAGGTCGCATAGGCGTGCAGCGCCAGGACCGTGGCGGTCACGGCACGCGCGGCGGAATCCAGCACATAGAGCGTCGCAATGGTCGCCGGCCCCCGGACCGACGGGGACGATCGCAGCGCAGCAGGGCGGGGGCTCATGGAACTGAAGGCGACTCGGTAATGGCGGCCTATCCTAAGGTCGAACTAGGCGGGGCGCCAGCGCCGGTAGTAAAGCGCGGCCCGTCCTTTTAGACTGGCCGAAGGAGACGTCGAGCCCATGGCAGGTTCCACGCAGCAGATCACGCGATGACGGGCGACGCGCATGGCGGCCATGCCGCGCCGCAGCACGCCGATCTTGTGCGCCTGCTGGAATATTGGCGCCGGCAACGCGGCGATCGTCTCTTTCCGCGCCGGAGCGACATCGATCCCGTCGATTTCAGCTTCATGCTCGATCGTATCGCTCTGACCGAGATCCACGAAAATCCGCGCCGCTACCGGCTGCGCGTCGTCGGCTCTTGGTGGCACCGGACGATGGGCCTCGAACTGACCGGAACCTGGATCGAGGATCTTCCCGGCGTGAACCAGCGCAGGATCAGCATCGAAGCCTACGAGCGCATGATCGCCGCGCGCCACCCGATCGTGACCGTGCGCGACGCCTGGGTGGACGAGCGGAAGCTGAGCTACGAGATCATGCACCTGCCGCTGTCCGAGGACGGCGAGCACATCTCCATGATCATCACGGCGATCGGGCCGAATTGACGTCCGCCGCGCCGCGGTAATTGCGATGTTCGCGGCGCTCGCTTAACCTCCCGCTCCAACCAGGGGGGACCAAATGACCGACGACCTTTTCCGCCTTTCCGCCGTCGATGCCGTGGCGCAGTTGCGCGCCGGCAAGCTGACGCCGTTGGACTTGATCGACGCCGTGGAACAACGCGCCGCGCAGGTGAACAAGGCGGTCAATGCGGTGGTGACGACCTGCTTCGACCGGGCGCGCGACCATGCGCGGCGCCTGATGGCGCAGCCGGCGGCGCAACGTGGCATGCTGGCCGGCCTGCCCATCGCCATCAAGGAGCTGAACGACGTGGCCGGCGTGCGCACGACCTATGGCTCGCCGATCTTCGCCGACAATGTGCCGCAGGTCTCCGACATCATGGTGCAGATCCTGGAGGGGAATGGCGGCGTGGTGGTCGGCATGACCAACTCGCCGGAATTCGGCGCCGGCGCCAACACCTTCAACGAGGTCCATGGCGAGACGCTCAATCCCTGGAACCCGGCGCTGAATGCCGGCGGCTCTTCCGGCGGCTCCGCCGCGGCGCTGGCGACC
>DASZQC010000571.1:0-11255 GCA_035549815.1 Dongiaceae bacterium | reverse complement strand
GGAATGGAATTGACCGGGAATGGAATTGGTTGGGCAGGATGGTTAAACTTGTCGCATGGCACCGCGGAGCATGGAGGTCCATATGGACATCGAGGAACTCGAACCGCAAAAAAAGAAACCGCAACCGCGCAATCTCGACGTGCTTTCTATTGAAGAGCTCAACAATTACATCGACGAGATGAAGGCGGAGATCCGTCGCGTCGAGGAGAAGATCGCCGCCAAGAAGGCGCATTTGAGCGCCGCCGCCGGTCTGTTCAAGACCGCCGGCTAGCATCAATCGAAGGAGCGGATTTTGGGCAGTCTGACCGGCAAGAGCGCCATCGTCACCGGTTCCACCAGCGGCATCGGCAAGGGCATCGCGGAAACGCTGGCGCGCGCCGGCGCCAATATCCTGCTGAACGGCTTCGGCGACCCCGCCGAGATCGAGAAGCAGCGCGCGGCCCTGGCGGCCTCGGCCAAGGTCGATGTCGTCTATCACAACGCCGACATGTCGAAGCCGGCGGAGATCCGCGACATGGTCGCGACGGCAGAGAAGAAGTTCGGGCGCGTCGATATCCTGGTGAACAATGCCGGCATCCAGCACGTGGCGGCGGTCGAGCATTTTCCCGAGGACAAGTGGGATGCGATCATCGCCATCAACCTGTCTTCGGCGTTCCATGCCACCAAGGCGGCCCTGCCGGGCATGCGCGCGGCCAAGTGGGGGCGGGTGATCAACATCGCCTCGACCCACGGCCTGGTCGCCTCGGCCGAAAAGTCGGCCTATGTGGCGGCCAAGCACGGCATCGTCGGCCTGACCAAGACGGTGGCCTTGGAGACCGCCGGCAGCGGCGTCACCTGTGTCGCCATCTGTCCGGGCTGGGTGCTGACACCCCTGGTGCAAAAACAGATCGACGCCAAGGCGGCGGCGCAGGGCATATCGGGCGAAGCCGCCCGCGCCGAATTGCTGCGCGAGAAGCAGCCGTCCGGTGATTTCGCCACGCCGGAGCAGATCGGAGAGACGGTTCTATTCCTATGCAGTGCCGCGGCGACGCAGATAACCGGCTCGACCATCGCGCTGGATGGCGGCTGGCTGGCGCAATAGACCGAGGAAAGAAATCATCCGCGGCGATTAAACCGGTAGACCGAAAATTCTCCAGTATCGTTAACGGAATCTTCAGGTCTTGGGATTATTTTGCGAGACAGGAAGGTGGGTTTCCCCACCTCTCCCCCCTGGATCTTCGGATCCAGTTTCATGCCTCCCTGTCTAACTTGCACCGCCGGTTTTCCGGCGGTGTTTTTTTATCCGCGCTTTGTGCGTCATTTGGTCGCTTGATGACAATCAAGTGAATTTGTCAACGGCAATGTTCGCTTGACGGAGAGCAGGGGCGTTCCTAGTCTGCCCACCGCTGAACGAACCTGTGCGACATGCGGACGCATCCGCACTGGGCAAGTTAGACAGGCAGAGGCTTACAAATGAGAGGGCCGCCGCTGGGAAATCCCAGTGCAGCGGCCCTCCATTTTTTGGCGATCGAGGATCGCCAATCACCGTTCGGCGATCAACGATCGCCAACGCGTACCGCGCTTAGGCGGCCTTGTTCTCGATGGTCGGTTGCGACTTCACCGAGGTGTTGGTGATCTTCACCTGGCGCGGCTTCATCGCTTCCGGCACTTCGCGCACCAACTCCACATGGAGCAGGCCGTTCACCAGCGACGCACCGCTGACGCGGATGTGGTCGGCCAAGGTGAAACGACGCTCGAACGCGCGACCGGCGATGCCGCGATAGAGGAAGCTCTTCTCTGCCTCCTCCTTGCCGTTCTTGCCGGAGATCAGGAGCTGGTTGTCCTGCGTCACGACGTTGAGGTCGTCCTCGCCGAAACCGGCGACGGCCATGGTGATGCGATAGGTGTCGTCGCCGGTCCGCTCGATGTTGTACGGCGGATAGGCGAGCGCGGATTCATCGACGCGCGCAGCGGCATCCATCAAGCGCGACAGGCGGTCGAAACCAACGGTGGAACGAAACAGGGGGGAAAGGTCAAAGGTACGCATGCATGTCCTCCTATGAGCAACATGGGTTGAAGAACTGAGTCGCCGCGTGGCCGACTCACACACATGTACCGAAGCCACACTCGGCCTTCGGACGTAGTTCATGTAGGTGCGTTTACAGCCATTTCAAGCGTATACCTCCGGTCGCTTGACCGCCGGGAACAGGCTCTCTAAGTCTTTGTTAACAGCTTTCGCCTATTCCAGCGTCATGGCTGGACGCGGGGCACTGCGGCTTGGTCCGCCGCTGAGCGCTGGTTTGTCTGGTATGGGTCGGGAACAATAATGGCCGCCACAATCGAGTTCTTCGACCGCACGATGATGGAGGCGATGGCGCTCCTGGCCGAGACCCGTCGGTATCTCATCGATCGCTCCGAATCCGAACGCAAGGGCATGACCGTCGAGAGCGGCTTGGCCGCCAGCATGGAATCCATGCGGCTGGTCGCGCGCCTCACCCAGGTGCTGGCCTGGCTGCTCACGCATCGCGCGGTGCATGCCGGCGAGATGAATCTGATCGAGGCGACACGCGACGAGCGGCGCCTCGGCGGCCGTGAGCTCTGCCTCAACACCCAGGGCGACGACAATCCGAGCCTGCCGGACGAGTTGCGCAATCTGCTTGGCCGCAGCCACGCGCTCTATCGCCGCATCGCGCGCCTGGACGAACAGGCGGCGAAACGCGCCGCCGATCAGGTGCGGCAGAACGAACTCACCTTTCCCGGCCGCGGTGTCGGCATCGGGCCCAAGATCGAGAAATAGCGGCGAGACTCATCAGTCTCGCGTTTTTCCGACGCAACCGGTTAGAGTTTCGTGCGCCAGAGGCGCAGCGAATTCGCGATGACGCTGACCGACGACAGCGCCATGGCCGCCGCCGCAATGATCGGCGACAGCAGCAGGCCGAAGGTCGGATAGAGGATTCCCGCCGCGATCGGCACCCCGGCCGCGTTGTAGACAAAAGCGAAGAACAGGTTCTGGCGGATATTGTTCATGACCGCGCGCGACAAGCGGCGAGCCTGGACGATGCCCTGCAGATCGCCGCGCAGCAACGTGACGCCCGCGCTCTCGATGGCGACGTCGGTGCCGGTGCCCATCGCGATGCCGACGTCGGCGGCGGCGAGGGCCGGCGCGTCGTTCACGCCGTCTCCGGCCATCGCCACGCGCTTGCCATCGCGCCGCAGCTTCTCGACGACGGCGCCCTTCTGGTCCGGCAGCACCTCGGCCTGGACGTCCTCGATCCCCAGCTTGCGCGCGACGGCTTCCGCGGTCGTGCGGTTGTCGCCGGTCAGCATCACCACGCGGATGCCTTCGCGATGCAGGGACGCGATTGCGTCGGGCGTGGTCTCCTTGATCGGGTCGGCGATCGCGATCACACCGGCGGCAGCGCCGTCGATGGCGATGAAGATCGCCGTCGCGCCGTCCCGGCGCAACTCGTCCGCCTCACGTTGCAGCGCGGATGTGTCAGCTCTGCGCTCGCCCAGGAATCTGGCGTTGCCCAGCGCCAGGGCATGGCCTTCCACCTTGCCCAGCACGCCCTTGCCCGTCGGAGAGTCGAAGTCGCTGACGCCGGAGAGGGGCAGCGATCGCTCCTTTGCGGCATGGACGATGGCGGCCGCCAGCGGATGCTCGCTGGCGGCTTCCAGGCTGGCCGCGAGCCGCAGCAGGTTGTTTTCGTCGAATCCAGTCGCCGGGCGTATGGCGGTCACTTTCGGCTTGCCGAGCGTCAGCGTCCCGGTCTTATCGACGATGATCGTGTCGATCTTTTCCATGCGCTCGAGCGCCTCGGCATTCTTGATCAGCACGCCAACACGCGCGCCGTGTCCGACGCCCACCATGATCGACATCGGCGTCGCCAGGCCCAGCGCGCAAGGGCAGGCGATGATCAGCACGCTGACCGCCGCGACCAGGCCGAAGCCCATCGCCGGTGGCGGCCCCCAGATCGACCAGACGACGAAGGCCAGCAGCGCGATGCCGATCACGGCGGGAACGAACCAGCCGGAGACCGTGTCCGCCAGGCGCTGGATAGGCGCGCGCGACCGCTGCGCCTGCGCCACCATCTGGACGATCTGCGCCAGCATCGTGTCGCGGCCGATCTTCTCGGCGCGCATGATGAAGGAGCCCTGGCCGTTGATCGTGCCGCCGATCACCTTCGACCCGGCTTCCTTCTGCACGGGCAAGGGCTCTCCCGTAACCATTGATTCATCGACATTCGACCGACCCTCGATGACCGCGCCGTCGATCGGCACCTTGTCGCCCGGCCGGACCCGCAGGCGATCGCCGACTTTCACCTGGTCGAGTTCGATCTCCTCATCGTTGCCGTCGTCCAGCAGGCGCCTGGCACGGGTCGGCGCCAGGCTCAGCAGCGCCTTGATGGCGCCCGACGTTTCGGCCCGCGCCTTGAGCTCCAGCACCTGACCCAGCAGCACGAGCACCGTGATCACCGCCGCCGCCTCGAAATAGACGGCGACCGATCCGCCGGAGTCGCGGAAGGCCGGCGGGAAAATTCCGGGCGCGGCCGTCGCGATCACGCTGTAGATCCAGGCGACGCCGACGCCCATCGCGATCAGCGTGAACATGTTGAGCGAGCGCTGGACCAGCGAGCGCCAGCCGCGCACGAAGAAAGGCCAGCCGCCCCACAAGACCACCGGCGTGGCGAGCGCGAGCTGAATCCAATTGGAGGTCTGCTGATCGACAAGGTGGTCGAGGCCGAGCAGATGCCCGCCCATCTCGAGCGCGGCCACCGGCACCGTCAGGACCATCGAGATCCAGAACCGGCGGCGCATGTCGATCAGTTCCGGGTTAGGGCCTTCGTCCAGGCTGACGCGCTCCGGTTCCAGGGCCATGCCGCAGATCGGGCATGAACCCGGCCCGACTTGGCGAATCTGCGGATGCATGGGGCAGGTGTAGATCGTGCCAGTCGGAATCGCCGCGTCCGAAGCCCCGCCATGGGAGGTCGGTTCAGCGGCCTTGGGCGTGCCGTGATGCGCGCCGCTCTTGTCGTGATGATGGTGGTGATGCTGGGCGCTGGCTTTGCCGTGGTCGGGCATGGTCGTCCTCCCGTCATGCAGGCTTGCCCGCCCCCTGACCGGACCGGCGCCGATGTCCCAACATGGGGCTTCCCGCCATGGGAAGGTCAATCCTTGAGAAGGAAACTGCGCGCACGGCGCGGCATCGTGTCAAAACGATAACGGCCGGCAACTGGGTTGCCGGCCGTCTCAAATTCCTGACCGGGCGCTGTGCCCGGTACCGCTGGAACCCTACTTCTTCTTCAGGTTCATGCCCTGGAAGCGCTTGTTGAACTTGGCGAGCTGGCCGCCGCTGTCCATCAGGCGGTGCACACCGGTCCAGGCCGGATGCGACTTCGGGTCGATGTCCAGATGCAGGGTGTCACCCGGCTTGCCATAGGTGGAGCGGGTGGTGAACTTGCTGCCGTCGGTCATCACCACGTTGATTTCGTGGTAGTCCGGGTGAATCTTCGCCTTCATAGCTAAACTCCTCAAAAGTCGGCGGGGTTATAGCGAAGCGGTCCGGCCCTGGCAAGCCGCCGGCGACGCATGGCGCCCTTGGCGCTGTGCCGCAGCTTCATCGCCTTGTTTTCGCGGCCGAAATTCGTTAATCCCCCACCTGTCAGCCCAAAACGCCGCCAAGGTGAGTTCCCGCCCATGAACCAGGTCGAATTCGAGCGTGAAGCCGGCCAGGTGCTGGACAGCCTGTTCGAGCGGATCGAGGGCCAGTTGGGCGACTGGCTGGAGATCGACCTGGAGGGCGGCATCCTGAAAGTCGAGCTGCCGGACGGCGGCACCTACATCATCAATAAGCACGCCCCGAACCGCGAGATCTGGCTGTCCTCGCCCAAGAGCGGGGCCTGGCACTTCGCCGCGGCCGAGGGGCGCTGGCGATCGACCCGGCCGGGGCCGGATGGGCCGGAGGATTTCCTAGCCCTGCTGTCGGGCGAGCTTGCGGCGGCGTCCGGCCGCCCGGTCGAGCTCGATTCCTGACGCATGGCCCGCCTTCCCAGCGACCGCGATTCCTCGCGCAACTATCGCCAGCTTCTGGCGCTGTTCCGCTTCGCTTTGCCGTACCGCTGGCAGATCGCCGGCGCGACCGTTGCGCTGCTGATCGCCGCCGGCACGACCCTGGCGTTGGGCAGCGGCTTGCGCCTGTTGATCGACCAGGGCTTCGGCGCCGGGGATTCCAGCCTGCTCGATCGCGCGGTGCTGGCTCTGTTCGGCGTCTCCGTGCTGCTCGCCTTCGGCACCTTTGCGCGCTTCTACCTGGTGTCCTGGGTGGGCGAGCGCGTGGTGGCCGATATCCGCAAGGCCGTGTTCGACCACATCATCGGCTTGAGCCCGGGCTTTTTCGAGATCACCCGCACCGGCGAGGTCGTCTCGCGCCTGACCACCGACACGACCTTGTTGCAGGTCGTCGTCGGCTCCTCCGTCTCCATCGCGCTGCGCAATACGCTGCTGATCGTCGGCGGCATGGTGATGCTGTTCGTCACCTCGCCGAAGCTGACCCTGCTGGTGCTGGCGGTGGTGCCCTTGGTGGTGGCGCCGATCGTTTTGTTCGGGCGCAAGGTGCGGCTGCTGTCGCGCCTCAGCCAGGACCGCATCGCCGACGTCAGCGCCGAGGCGAGCGAGGCGCTCTACGGCATCCGCACCGTGCAGGCCTTCGCACACGAGCCGCACGACCGCCGGCGCTTCGCCGAGCGCACGGAAGATGCGTTCCGCACCGCGCTGACCCGCATCCGCTGGCGCGCGGTGCTGACCGGCGTCGTCATCCTGCTGGTGTTCGGCTCGATCAGCGTGGTGCTGTGGATCGGCGGCGCCGACGTGGTGCGCGGCACGTTGAGCGCCGGCCAATTGTCGGCCTTCGTCTTCTATGCCGTGGTGCTGGCCGGCGCGCTGGGCGCGGTCAGCGAGGTGGTCGGCGATCTGCAACGCGCGGCCGGCGCGATGGAGCGCATCGGTGAATTGCTGGCCACCAGGCCCACGGTCATCGCGCCGGCAAATCCCAAGCCGCTGCCCAATCCGACGCGCGGCGCGGTCTCGTTCGAGCATGTCACCTTTCACTATCCGTCGCGCCCTACGGTCGCGGCGCTGGATGATTTCACCCTCGACGTGCGGCCGGGCGAGCGGGTGGCGATCGTCGGTCCGTCCGGCGCCGGCAAGACCACGGTCATGCAATTGCTGCTGCGCTTCTACGATCCGGAGGCCGGTGTAATCCGCTTCGACGGCGCCGATATCCGCGAGCTTGATCCGTCGGCACTGCGCGGCGCCATCGGCGCGGTGCCGCAAGACGCGACGATCTTCGCCGCCAGCGCGCGCGACAACATCCGCTATGCCCGGCCAGATGCCACCGACGCCGATGTGCTGTCGGCGGCGCGGGCGGCGCATGCGCTGGATTTCCTCGAACGGCTGCCGCAGGGGTTGGACACCTTCCTGGGCGAGCGCGGCGTGCGCCTGTCCGGCGGCCAGCGTCAGCGCATCGCCATCGCCCGCGCCATCCTGCGCAATCCGGCGCTGCTGCTGCTGGACGAGGCGACCAGCGCCCTCGATGCAGAATCCGAGCGCATCGTCCAGGCGGCGCTGGACGAGGTGATGAAGGACCGTACCACCATCGTGATCGCGCACCGCCTGGCGACGGTGCTGAAGGCCGACCGGATCGTGGTCATGGACAAGGGCCGCATCGACGCCATCGGCACCCATGCCGATCTCAGCCGCGCCGGTGGTCTCTATGCCAAGCTGGCGGCTCTGCAGTTCGACCAGCCGACCGATCGGCATGGTTAAAAGATCGTTAAAAATTCCAATAAATTCAATACGATAAATCGCTTCCGAAGGCCCAGGTTCATCCTGGGTTCAGGTCGCCGCTGATAATCGTGAACACCGTGCGTATCGCCATTGAGATGGATTTTTACGCGAGATGTTTACGAAAATTATAGTGACGTGGTCATTACCGAAGCCGCCCACGAGCCGCCGGGGTTTGTGGCGCGACGAGAGCGGCGCCACCGCCGTCATCACCGCCATCACCTTCATGCTGCTGATGGGGTTCACCGCGCTGGGCGTCGAAGTCGGCTCCTGGTACGCGGAACGCCGCGCGCTGCAGACGGCGGCGGATGCCGCCGCGCTGGGTGCGGCCTATCGAATCTATAAAGAGGGCAAGGACGCCGAGGGTATCGTCGAATCCGGCGTATATGATGCCAGCATCAACGGCTTCACGAACGGCGAGGACGGCGTCAACCTGACGGTCACCAACCCGCCGGCCAGCGGTCCCAACGCCGACAACGACTACGCTGCGGAGGCGATCATCGGCAAGCAGCGCAGCACGCTGCTGTCCTCGATGTTCCTCAGCAATGACGAAGTCACCATCCGCACGCGCGCGGTGGCTGTTGTGCGCGTCGGCGGGCCGTTCTGCATCCTGGCGCTGGATCCGACCGGCGGCAGTGCCTTGAAGTTCGGCGGCACCGCCGACCTCAACCTGGAGAATTGCGGGTTGATCGTGAATTCGGATTCCAGCAGCGCCATGAATTTGATCGGCGGGTCGATCGTTGGTGCAACCTACGCCGACATCACCGGCAACTACACCAAGAGCAACAACTCCACCCTGGACCTGGACGAGGGCGCGCCGAATATCGGCGTCGATCCGCTGCCCGATCCGTTCGCCGACCTGAACATTCCGTCGGGCACCGGCTGCGATTACAACAATTTCCAGACCGCCAACAACAACAGTGCCTATGGCGGCGCGCCGCAGCCCTTGTCTCCCGGCCGTTATTGCGGCGGCCTGCGCGTGCGAAACATCGCCCACATGGCGCCCGGCAACTACGTGATCGTCGGCGGCACTTTCAAGGTCGTCTCCGGCGCGGTGCTGACATCTGATCCGGGCGTCACGATCTTCCTGACCGGCAGCGCCGGCAGCTACGCGCAGGTCGACATCTCGGGCGGCGCGACCGTGCAGATCGAGGCGCCGACCGCCGGCACCTATCGCGGCATCGCCTTTTTCCAGGACCGCAACGCCTCGACCGGCGGCTCGCCCAACATGTTCAACGGCGGCTCGACCATGGAGATCAAGGGCGCCATCTACATTTCGAAGCAGGAGGTGCAGTTCGACGGCGGCAACACCTCCAGCGGCGGCTGCACCAAGATCGTGGCCTTCAGGATCGAGTTCACCGGCAATTCCGACATCGACAGCGATTGTACCGGATACGGGTTCGACGATGAAACCCGCCGGCCGCCGAAGCTGATGGAGTAGGCCATGAGATCGGCAAAGAACGGGCTGCGCAGATTTTTCGCAAGGCTGGGGTCGGATGAGCGGGGCGCCGCGGCGATCGAGTTCGGCGCCATCGGCAGCGTGCTTTTCCTGATGGTGGTGATGGGAACCGATCTGGGCCTGGCGATGCGCCACAAGAGCCAGATGGAGGGCGCCGTGCGGGCCGGCCTGCAGCGCGCGCTGAACGCCAGCAGCGAACTAACCGACGTCCAGGACGCAGCTCTGGCCGCGTCGGACCTGCCTGCCAGCCCGCCGGCCACGGCCACGGCGGAGCGGCAGTGCAAGTGCGCCGACGGCGCCGTCGTGGATTGCGACACCGGTACCTGCGGCGCGTTGGAAAAGCGCGAATATGTCGAGTTGGAGCTGGTTCAGGATCACAATTGGCTGTTCGGCATTCCCGGGCTGCCGAATCCGACCTCTTTCACGATCACGCATTCGATGAGGGTGAACTGATGCGCCGTCTCATCCTACGTTGGCGGCGGCTGCATGCCGATGAGCGCGGCACGGCGGCGGTGGAGTTCGCCATCATCTCGCCGATCTTCTTCGCCCTGCTGCTGTCCGTGGTCGATATCGGCCGCTACATGTGGACGCTGAACACGATCCAATATGCCGTCGACGAGGCGGTCCGGGCGGGCGCCGTCCAGCAACTGACGACCGCGGAGATCAAAGGCCGCGTCGCCGACGCAGTGAAGCCGATCAGCAGCACCGCAGTCACCGTGAACGTCACCGAGGCGGAGGATTCCCTGACGGTGACCGCCAGTTCGACCTACCGGTTTCTGTTCCCGATATCCGCCATATTGAGCGAGGCCAACATCAACCTCAGGTCGGAGATGCCCTTCTAGCGGGTGACCGCACACATCCCGGTCGGGCTTTAACCACGTCTCCTTCGCGGAACTGACGACTGCACATCGCCGTGTGCCGAAGTGCGCCCGCGCGCGGTTCCCATTTAACGCTTCCTTAAGACCTGCGGCCCTCAAATGGACCGCAAGTATCAGAAAACACGAGAAAATATAAAATTTTATCGATCCAGCGAAAGGGGTTTCGCGAGGTCGATCGACAACCGGCACATCAGGACTCGGGGTCCACTATGACGATGGCATGCCGCACAAAAGGGCAGAGGGCTTGGGCGGGCGGGCGACCGCTGTCGCGCTGGCGTCGATTGCGCAGCCTTTGGCGCGACAAAAGCGGCGCCACGGCGATCGAATTCGCCCTGGTATCGCTGCCGGTCATCTATCTGATGGTCGGCATTGTCGAATTCAGCGTCGCCATGACGGTCGCCAACAGCCTTGAGGCGGCAACCAATCTGTCGTCGCGCCTCGGCAAGACCGGTTATGTCGCCGACCAGCTCACCCAGAAGGACACCATCCGCGACGAGATCGAGCGCCGCGTCGGCCCGCTCATCGACATGAACAAGCTGGAGATCACGACCACGGCGTTCAAGGATTTCGAGGATCTGGATGTGCAGGATCCTTGGAACGATGCCAACAACAATGACTATCCGGATCCCGGCGAGTGGACCGACACAAACGGCAATAACTTCTGTGACGGTTGCAGCGGCCTGGGCAGCGGCGAGAACGTCGCCATCTACAAGATCACCTACCCATGGAAGATCATGACGCCGCTGATCAGCGCGGTTGTCGGCGACAACGGGATCATCGAACTGACCGCCTATTCGGTGGTCAAAAACGAGCCCTATTGAGGAGCGCGCGATGAGACGGTGGCTCCGCAATCTTTGGCATGACCGGCGCGGCGCGGCCGCGGTGGAAGCCGCGCTGATGTTTCCCGTGCTGATGGCATTGTTCATCGGCTGCACCGAAGTCACGTTCAAGATCTGGTCGACCCAGAAGGCGGAAAAGCTCGCCGTCACCCTGTCCGACGTCGTTGCGCAGGGCCAGACCGTGTCCAAGGAGGACATGGAATACATGGTCGAGGCGGCCGACAACATCATGGAGCCGTTCGATTTCGGCACCGATGG
>DASZQC010000570.1:0-2758 GCA_035549815.1 Dongiaceae bacterium | reverse complement strand
GGCTGGAGACGCGCGTTGCCGGTGTCAACGGCAACGAGGCGATCTTGGTCGCCACGATCTTCTATGCCTTCTCCGGCGGCCAGGAGAGCGATGCCGGCACCATCGGCGGCCGGCGCGTGCTGGATGCGCGCAAGGACGGGCGCGAGATCATCTACACGCTGGAGGACGGGCACGGTTTACAGGCCGGCGACGCGGTCACCATCGAAATCGACTGGGCACGGCGCTACAAACTGATGCGGCTGCACCTGGCGGCCGAGATCATCCTGGAACTTGCCTACCAGAACCTGCCCGGCGTCGAGAAGATCGGCGCTCACATCGCCGAGGACAAGGCGCGCATCGATTTCGCGTGGCCGGAGAACATCGCCAAGCTGTTCCCGCTGATGCAGGAGAAAGCCGGCGCGCTGATCGCCGCCGATCACCCGATCGTCAGCGCCTTCGGCGACGAGGCAAGCCAGCGGCGCTATTGGGAGATCGCGGGCTTCGCCAAGGTGCCCTGCGGCGGCACGCATCTGAAGCGCACCGGCGAGATCGGCCCGCTCACCCTGAAGCGGGTGAATATCGGCAAGGGCAAGGAGCGGATCGAGATTCGCGTGGGTGACTTGGCTTCGCAATAATCCCCTCCACCGGAACGGGGGAGGGTGTCTCATGTAGCTACTCGCCCTTGAACGCCTGATACACCGCCCAGGCCGTCGCGAGGTCTTCGTGGCCGCCGCCGCCGGATTTGAACCAGGTGATCTCGGTGTCGGACATCCGCTTCGGCTTTTCGCCGCGCGCGATCTGTTCCAGGTCGATCACCGAGGCGGGATCAAGCAGGCCGGCGGCGATCGGCTGGGTCAAATCGCCGGCGACCTCCAGCGTGGTGAAACGCGCATCGACATAGATTCGCGCGGCGCGCTTCAGGCAATCGTCGTCGGCTTCGCGCATATCTGGACGATAGCCGCCGACGAGATCGAGATGCGCGCCCAGCTTCAGCCACGCGCCTTTGATCAACGGCTCCAGCGACATGGTGGCGGTGGAGACGATGTCCGCGCGCGCGATCGCGGCGGCCAAATCCGTCGTCGCCTCGATCGCGACATGCGGCAACAGCGGGCGGACGGATGTGATCGCACGATACAGCGCGTCGCGGCTGCGGTTCCACCACACCACCCGCTTGATCGGCCGCACGGCGCAATGCGCTTCGACCAGATGCGGCGCGAGCGCACCCGCTCCCACCATGCAGAGCGTCGCCGCATCCTTGCGCGCCAGCCAGTCGGCGGCGGCGGCGGAATTGGCGGCGGTCTTGCGCAGGGTCAGCATGGCGCCATCCATGCCGCAGAGCGTCTCTCCCGTTTCGCCGTCGAACAAAAGATAGGCGCCCTGCACGCTGGCCAGGTTGCGCGCCGCGTTACCGGGGAAGACGTTGGCGATCTTGATGCCGAAACAGCGGTCGAACTGCCAGGCCGGCAGCATCAGCCAGTCATTCTGTCCGGCCCCTGTGGATTTTGGCGTCGGTTGCGAGATCAGCATGCGGTCGATGCGATCGGTGCCGTCGCGGTTCATTGCCTGGATCGCCGGTACCAGCGAGCTGAACGCGCCGCAACGGCGCACATTGTCGGCGTCGAGCCACAGCATTGTCAGACCGCCATGCCGGCGCGGCGGCCGTCATAGAGCGCCGCCGCCGCGTGGCGCGCGGCGATGCAGTCGCCCACCGTGACAATCTCCAGGCCCTTGGCCTGCAAAGCGCGCGCGATCTCGTCATTGGCGACATTGGTCAGCGCCGTCACCACGTCGTCGGCCTCGACCACCGTCTCGCTGTTGTCCAGCAGGCTGACGATGCGCGCCTTGCCATCCTTGAAATCGGCCAAAGCGGATTCGACCAGGAACTTAGCGCCGAGCTTTGCCAGGCGTGCGCGCAACGGACCTTCGACGGCGGTCCGCGTCAGCTCCTTCGCCACCATCGGATCGGGAGTCACGATGGTGACCTGGTGCCCGGCTTCGGCCAGGTGCCAGGCCGTGCCGGCGCCCTTCCAGTTGCCGCCCTCGTCCAGCACGAGGACGCGCTTGCCGAGCCGCGCCTCGCGCGCCATCACGGCTTCAGCTGAATGGACATGCGGCCCGCGCAAGGCCGCATCGGCGGTCTCGCTCAGCAGGTAGCGCTGGGTCGGCGCTTCCGTGGGCGAGGAGCCGGTGGCGAGGATGACGGAGTCATAATCGCCGGCCGCCACGTCATCCGCGTCGAGATAGGTGTTGCGCTTCACTTCCACCTGCAGCTTCTGCAACTGGCCTTCCAGCCAATCGAGGAAATCGGTGATCTGCGCCCGGCGCGGCTGCAATCCCGCGAGACGGAACTGCCCGCCCAGCTTGTCGGACGCTTCCGCCAGCGTGACGCGATGGCCGCGCTCCGCCGCGACGCGCGCGGCCTCCAATCCGGCCGGCCCGCCGCCCACCACCAGCACGCGCTTAGGTTTCTGCGCCGGCGTGAAGCGGTCGCCGCCCCATTCGAACTCGCGCCCGGCCGACGGATTGATCAGGCAGGAGATGTGATAGTCGCGCGAGCGACGGCCCCAGCACATCTGGTTGCAGGAAAGGCACGGGCGGATGTCGGACGCACGCTCCTGCTTCGCCTTGTTGACCCAGTGCGGATCGGCGATCTGGCCGCGCACGATGCTGACCGTGTCGGCATGGCCGGCCTTCAGGAGCGCCGCGGCGTTCTCCGGCGTGCGGATGTGGCTCTCCGACTGCACGCGCACATGCTTCACGTTGCGCTTGATCTCGGCGG
>DASZQC010000569.1:0-7494 GCA_035549815.1 Dongiaceae bacterium | reverse complement strand
TCGACGGCGGCTATACGATGAGCGCGATCACGGTGGTCGACCAGTTCATCTGGTCGCCGCATGTCGAGTTGGTCGCGGAGTTCCGAAAGCGATAACTCACACTCGTCATCAGGACGGAGGGAACTAACCCAGTCCGCATTGCGCCCGGTGGCGCAGCAGGTGGTCGGCCCGCACGAGCGCCATCATGGCCTCGCCCACCGGCACGGCGCGGATGCCGACGCAGGGGTCGTGGCGGCCGGTGGTGGAGACCTCGACCTCTTCGCCGCCGGTGGTGACGCCGCGGCGCGGATTGTGGATGGAGGAGGTGGGCTTCACCGCGAAGCGCACGACGATATCCTGCCCGGTGGAGATGCCGCCCAGGATGCCGCCCGCCATGTTGGAGAGGAACTTCACCTTGCCGTCTTCCATGCGCATCTCGTCGGCATTCTCCTCGCCGGAGAGCGCGGCGGCGGCGAAGCCGGCGCCGATCTCGACGCCCTTCACCGCGTTGATGCCCATCATCGCGCTGGCCAGGTCGGCGTCGAGTTTGCCATAGAGCGGAGCGCCGAAACCGGCTGGAATGCCGGAGGCGCTCACTTCCACCACCGCGCCGACGGAGGAGCCTGCCTTGCGCGTCTGGTCCAACAGCTCTTCCCAGCGCGGCACCACCGCCGCATCCGGGCTCCAGAACGGATTGCGCTCCGTCTCGGCCCAGTCCCAGCCCTCGCGCGAAATCCCCTGGCTGCCGATCTGGATCAGCGCCCCGCGGATGACGACGGGGCCGGGCAGCAGATGGTTCAACACCTTGCGCGCCACCGCGCCCGCGGCGACGCGCGAAGCCGTCTCGCGCGCGGAGGATCGCCCGCCACCGCGATAATCGCGGATGCCGTACTTGGCCCAATAGGTGTAGTCGGCGTGACCGGGGCGGAACTGGTCCTTGATCTTCGAGTAATCCTTGCTCCGCTGGTCCTCGTTCTTGATCAAGAGCGAGACCGGCGTGCCGGTGGTCTTGCCCTCGAACACGCCGGACAGGATCTCGACCGCGTCCTCTTCGCGCCGCTGGGTGACGAAGCGCGACTGACCCGGCTTGCGCTTGTCCAGCCAGGGCTGGATGTCCTCGGCCGACAGATCGATGCCCGGCGGCGTGCCGTCGACCACGCAGCCGATCGCCGGCCCGTGGCTTTCGCCCCAGGTGGTGAAACGGAACAGATGGCCGAAGCTGTTGTGCGACATCGGGCCGTCAGCCGCCCTTGCGCTCGGAGAATTCGCTCAGCATCTTCGCCAGCTCTCCGGCGGAATCGGTGCGCATCATGCCGACCACGTTGTAGCCGCTGTCGACATGGTGCAGCTCGCCGGTGACGCCGCGCGACAGGTCGCTGACCAGATAGAGGCCGGCGCCGCCGACATCCTCGATCGAGACATTGCGGCCCAAAGGCGCGTTCAGCTCGTTCCAGCGCAGGATGTGGCGGAAGTCGCCGATGCCCGACGCCGCCAGGGTCTTGATCGGCCCGGCGGAGATCGCATTCACGCGGATGTTCTGGTCGCCCAGATCGGCCGCAAGATAGCGCACGCTGCATTCCAGCGCCGCCTTGGCGACGCCCATCACGTTGTAATGCGGCATGACGCGCTCGGCGCCGAAATAGGACAGGGTGAGCAGGCTGCCGCCGTTCGGCATCAGATGCCGCGCCCGCTCCGCCACCGCGGTGAAGGAGTAGCAGGAGATGTCCATGGTCAGGCGGAAATTGTCGCGGCTGGTGGTGACGTATTTGCCCTTCAGCTCCTCCTTGTCGGAGAAGGCGATGGCATGGACCACAAAATCCAGGTTGCCCCAGGCGCTCTTGATCGCGGCAAAGGTGGCATCGAGGCTGGAATCGTCGGTGACGTCGCAGGGCGTCACGATCTTGGAGCCGACGGAGTCGGCCAACGGCTGCACGCGCTTCAGCAGCGCTTCGCCCTGATAAGTGAAGGCCAGCTCCGCGCCGGCGTCGTGTGCCGCCTGGGCAATGCCCCAGGCGATCGAGCGATCGTTGGCGACCCCCATGATGAGGCCGCGCTTGCCGGCCATCAGGCCGCTTTTGGCGTTCATTGAATGTCCTGCCACAACATCTTGATATCTTTAGCGGAAAGGTGCGGCATCCTACACCATTAGGCGGAAGGGTCAATTCAGCCCCGGAAACCGATCCGGGTATGGCGGCAAGGGGCCGCAGACGCTTCGCCGCGCCGTCTCACAGCATGAACTTGGGCAGGGCGCTGGCCAAGGTGTCGACCGCAACACGCACCTTCAGCGGCAGGTGCGGCGTCTGGGGCCACAGCGCATGGCTGTCATAGAGATAGCCCGGCTGATCCTGCAGAAGGGGCGCCAGCGTGCCCGCCTGAATTTGCGCGCGCACCAGCCAGCAGGGAAGCCAGGCGAGCCCCATGCCGGCCGCCGCCGCTTCGGCGATCGCCTCGAGGTCGTCGAGCCGGAGCCGGCTCATCGGGGTGATTTCCGCCGGCGGCTGACCATCACGCGGAAACAGCCACGGATTGATGCGGCCCGACCGGCTGTAGATGATCGCCTGATGTCTGCCGATATCCTCAATCTGAAGCGGCCGACCGTGCGCCTCGAGATAGGAGGGCGCCGCGCAGACGATCATGCGTTGCCGCGCGACGCGACGCGCGATCACGCCGGCCTGATCCGGCAAGGTCCCGGTCCGGATGGCAAGGTCGTAGCCGCCCTCCGTTAGATCGGCGATGGGATCGCTGAACGACAAGTCGAGTTCCAGCATCCGATAGCGTTGCGCCAGTTCCAGCAGAACCGGCGCAACGCAGCGCCGCCCGAACAGTACCGGCATGGTGACGCGCAGCTTGCCGCGCGGTTCGGAAAACTGGTCGGCGGCGAGCGCTTCCGCCGCTTCGGCCTCGGCAAGCACCACGCGGCAGCGGTCGTAATAGACGCGGCCGAACTCGGTCAGGTTCTGGCGGCGCGTGGTGCGATTCAGAAGCCGCACGCCAAGGCGCTCCTCCAGGAACCGGACATGCTTGCCGACCATCGGTCCGGACAGATCGAGCGCCGCGGCGGCCGCGGCGAACGAGCCCAGATCGACCGCTTTGACGAACACCGCCATGCTCTCCAGGCGATCCATATTAGAAACCTGTGATTTCTACTGTCGTGCCCTAGCCTCTATTTATCCCGCAAATAACCCCTGGCAAAGCTTATTCATTACATTTTATTTGGAGTATGCCAGATGGCACGTGTTGTTCGCTTTCATGCGCATGGCGGTCCCGAGGTCCTGCGGATCGAGCATGTCGAAGTTCCGGCGCCCGGCCCGGGCGAAGTCCAGATCCGGGTCAAGGCCCTGGGCCTGAACCGGGCCGAGGCGATGCTGCGGACCGGCGCCTATATCCAGGCGGCGACGCTGCCGTCCGGCCTGGGTTTCGAGGCGGCTGGCCTGGTCGAGGCCATCGGTGACGGCGTGGATGGCTTCGCGCCGGGCGACGCGGTCAGCGTGGTGCCGCCGATCTCGATGACCCGCTGGCCGGCCTATGGCGAGCTTGCGACCTTTCCGGCCGAACATGTGGTCAAGCATCCATCCTCGCTCAGTTGGGAGGACGCCGCCGCGGTCTGGATGCAATACGTCACCGCCTATGGCGCGCTGATCGACATCGCCAGGCTGCATGCGGGCGATTGCGTGGTCATCACCGCGGCCTCCAGCAGCGTCGGGCTCGCCGCGATCCAGATCGCCAACATGGTCGGCGCCACGCCCATCGCCGTCACGCGGACATCCGACAAGAAGCAGGCCCTGATCGATTCCGGCGCCGCGCATGTGGTCGCGTCGGCGGAGGAAGATCTGGAATCGCGGCTGAAGGAGATCGCCGGCACGCGCGGCGTGCGTGTGGTGTTCGATCCCGTGGGCGGCCCGGCTTTCGCGCCATTGACCGCCGCGATGTCGCGCGGCGGCATCCTCCTGCAATACGGGGCCCTGAGCCCGGAGCCGACACCGTTCCCGCTCTTCGCCGTGCTCACCAAGAGCCTGACCCTGCGCGGCTACCTCATTCACGAGATCACCGCCGATCCCGCGCGGTTGGAAGCGGCCAAGGCGTTCGTCCTGGCGGGCTTGAAGTCGGGAGCGTTGAAACCGGTGATCGATCGGACCTTTCCGTTCGACCAGATTGTCGAGGCGCACCGCTACCTGGAATCGAACGCGCAGTTCGGCAAGATCGTGGTGACGGTTTGAGCGGCTAGGCCAACGCTGCCGCGAGATTGGCGAGCGCGCCGGCGGTCAGGGCGGTGATGGTCAGGACCATGCCGAGCACGCGCAGCTTCAGGATCTGCGGCTGTTGGCTGACGCCATAGGCGTGCGCCAGCCGGCCAAGCGCCAGGGACAAGCCGATCAGATGGATCGTCCACGCAGGTTGGCCTTGCAACTCGGCGAGCGCCATCAGGATCAGGGTGAGCGGCACATATTCGATGAAATTGCCGTGCACGCGCATGCGCCGCGTCAGCTCGGCATTGCCGCCATCGCCCAGGCTGACCCGGGCGCTGCGCCGCATCGCCGCCACGCGCAGGCTGAGGAAGATGAAGAACAGCGTAAACAGTGTCGCGTAGATCGGCGTGACCGACAAGGTCATGACCTAGTCCGTGCCCAGCTTGCCGCGGACCTTGTAGGGGCGCTTCTTCGCCGCGGTCTCGATCGCCTCCTTCAAATCCGGGTCGATCTCCTTCGGCAGCACGACCACCAGGCGCACATATTGGTCGCCGCGGTCGCCGCCTTTGCCCGCCTGGATGCCGCGGCCGCGCAGCCGGAGTTGCGTGCCGCTGTTGGAGCCCGCCGGCACCTTCACCGCGACCTTGCCGTCGATGGTGGGCACATTGATGCTGGCGCCCAGCGTCGCCTCGTAGAGGGTGATCGGCACCTCGACCAGCACGTCGTTGCCGTCGCGGTTGAACAAGGGATGCGGCTCCACCGTCACCTCGATGAAGGCGTCGCCCGCCGGCGCGCCGCCGCGCCCGGGCAGGCCCTGGCCCTTCAGCCGCAGCGTCTGGCCGGTGTCGGTGCCGGGGGGAAGCTGCACGTCCAGCGTCTTGCCGTCGGCGAGCGCCAGGCGCTGCTTGGTGCCCAGCACCGCTTCCAGGAACGGCACGCGCAATTGATAGCTGACATCCGCGCCCTTCAGCTTGATGCCATCGCCGCGACCTTCGCGGCCGAAGCCGAAGAAATCGCCGAACAGGTCGTCGGAGAATCCTTCCTCCGCCTCGAAGCCGAAGCTGCGGCCGCGCCTTTGCCCGCCGGCACCGGCACCGGGACGGCTGGAATAGCGCGGGCCTTTCGGCTGGCCGTTCTCGTCGATCTCGCCACGGTCGTACTGGCGCCGCTTGGTCGCGTCGCTCAGGAAATCGTAGGCGGCGGTGGTTTCCTTGAACTGCGTCTCGACCTTCTTGTCGCCCGGATTAAGGTCGGGGTGCAGCTTCTTCGCCAGCTTGCGATAGGCGCGCTTGATGTCTTCGTCGCTGGCGCCGCGCGCCACGCCCAGGACTTTGTACGGATCGGCCATGTCAGGTCACCCTCATGCGGTCCAATAGTTAAGGACCGGAGGGGATGACCGCAAGGGCAGGTGGGATTTGACGGCCGGAGTGGCTAGCCGTTGACCAGCTTCCAGGTGCCGTCCGGCTGGCGGCAGGCCTTGCCCGTACCGGTATCGGACTGGCCGTTGGCCGTGACACCGGTCTGATAGGTGCGGCAGGTGCCACTCGAGGTCTGATAGGTCTCGGTCGGCGTGGTGTAGCCGCTGGTGCCCTTCTGAGGGTTCGACCAGGTCGCGGTCTGGCCGTCGGCATTGTTGTTCAGCGCGTAATTGGCGTTGTTGTAGGCCGTCTGCCGGTCGCGCTCGTCCAGGTAATTGCCGACCCGGTTGCCGACCAGGCCCCCCACCAGGGCGCCCGCGCCGACCGCCCACCATTCGCCATCGCCGAGCGCATAGCCGGCGGCCGCACCACCCAGCGCGCCGAGCACCGTTCCGGTCTGCTCGCTGTTGGCGCAGCCGGTGACAAGAGATAGCGCCAGTAACGCGGCGGCGGTCTTGGCGGACAAAGAGCGGGTGGGCAAGGCGTGACGCGGATTCATGACGCGAGGTCCCTTAACTGTTTCCCCAAAAGGGTTCGTGCGATTGGAAAATGAGGCCATGGCGCCCCAGATTCAATGCTATAGAAAGGCCTCTCGCCAATGTGACGACCTTCCCGAACTCCTTGAAATCACACCGAATTAGTATGAGCAACCGTCCGATCTCCGAGCCCTATGAGCAGTTCCGCCGCTGGTTCGCCGAAGCGGAAGCGACCGAGCCCAACGACCCGAACGCCATGGCCATCGCCAGCGTCGGCGCCGACGGCCAGCCTTCGGTGCGCATGGTGCTGCTGAAGGACGCGGATGAGCGCGGCTTCGTCTTCTATACCAACTATGAAAGCCGCAAGGGCCGTCAGTTACAGGAAACGCGCAAGGCCGCGCTGCTGTTCCACTGGAAGACAGTGGGCCGTCAGGTGCGCGCGGAAGGGTCGGTGGAGACCGTGACCGCCGCGGAAGCCGACGCCTATTTCGCGACCCGCCATCGCTCCAGCCAGATCGGCGCCTGGGCCTCGCAGCAATCGCGGCCGCTGGAAAGCCGCTTCGAGCTGGAGAAGCGTGTGGCGGCCTATGCGGCGAAATACGCGATCGGCGCCGTGCCGCGGCCGCCTTACTGGTCGGGCTTCCGCATCGTGCCGGACCGCATCGAGTTCTGGGAGAACAAGCCCTTCCGGCTGCACGACCGGCTGGTCTACAGCCGCGCCGGCGACGGCTGGACGACGGAGAAACTCTACCCCTGATGCCCGCGCACACGACCCAGACCCAAAGCGCCGAAACTCGCGCCCAGCATGGCCGGCTGATGAAGCTGGCCGGCGCGGCCTCGGTCGGCGCCGCCCTGGTGTTGATCGGGATCAAGCTGGTCGCGTTCCTGCAGACCGGGTCGGTCAGCTTGCTTTCCACCTTGTTCGATTCCGCTCTCGACGCCGGCGCCTCGATCGTCAACCTGATCGCTGTGCGCCACGCACTGACCCCGGCGGATGCGGAGCATCGCTTCGGCCACGGCAAGGCGGAGCCGCTGGCCGGCCTGGTGCAGGTCGCCTTCATTCTGGGCTCCTCCGTGCTGCTGCTGGTCGAGGTGGTCGACCACTTCATCACCCCGCAGCCGGTGCGAGCGCCGGAGGTCGGCATCGCGGTGATGGTCGTTTCCATGCTGGTCACGGTGCTGCTGGTGGCGCTGCAGCGCCATGTGGTGCGCAAGACAAAGTCGCTGGCGATCAAGGCGGATTCGGCGCACTACGGCAGCGACTTCCTGGTCAATGCCAGTGTCATCGTCGCGCTTATCCTGTCGGCCAAGTTCGGCTGGTGGTGGATCGATCCGGCGATCGGCCTGCTGATTGCCTTGTTCATCGCCTGGGCCGCTGTGCAGATCGGGCGCGAGGCGCTGGACATGCTGATGGACCGGGAAATGGATGAGGCG
>DASZQC010000568.1:0-32408 GCA_035549815.1 Dongiaceae bacterium | reverse complement strand
CGCCCTGCTCGAAGCCGACGTGGCGCTGCCGGTGGTGAAGGACTTCATCGACCGCGTGCGCGTCGGCGCGGTCGGCGAGAAGGTCGTCAAATCGGTGACGCCGGGCCAGATGGTGGTGAAGCTCGTCCATGACGAGCTGGTCGCCGTCCTCTCGCCCGGCCCGAATGCGAAGCCCGGCGTCGACCTCAACGCGCCGGCGCCCGTCGGTATCCTGATGGTGGGTCTGCAAGGTTCGGGCAAGACCACCAGCACCGCCAAGATCGCGAAGCGCCTGTTGGAGACGCAGGGCAAGCGCGTGCTCATGGCCTCGCTCGACACGCGCCGCCCGGCCGCGCAGCAGCAGCTCGCGATCCTGGGCGAGCAGGTCGGCGTGAAGACTCTCCCCATCGTGATGGGCGAGCCGCCGGTCGCCATCGCCAAGCGCGCGCTGCAGATGGGCCGCCTGGAAGGCTTCGACGTGGTGATGCTGGACACCGCCGGCCGCCTCGCCATCGACGAGGAATTGATGGCGGAAGTGGCCGAAGTGCATGCCGCGGCGAAGCCGCACGAGACCCTGCTGGTCGCCGACGCGATGACCGGCCAGGACGCGGTCACCGTCGCCAAATCGTTCAAGGAGCGCGTCAACGTCACCGGCATCGTGCTGACCCGCGTCGACGGCGACGCGCGCGGCGGCGCCGCTTTGTCCATGCGCGCCATCACCGGTTGCCCGATCAAGCTGATCGGCGTCGGCGAAAAGATGGATGCGCTGGAGGATTTCCACGCCGACCGCATCGCCGGCCGCATCCTCGGCATGGGCGACATCGTCAGCCTAGTCGAGAAGGCGATCGAGAACACCGAGGCCGAAGAGGCCGAGAAGCTTGCCCGCAAGATGCAGAAGGGCGAGTTCGACATGGACGACCTCGCCGGCCAGCTGCGTCAGCTCATGAAGATGGGCGGCATGTCCTCGATCCTCGGCATGCTGCCGGGCATGGGCAAGATGCAGAAGCAGCTCGAGGGCAAGGTCGACGACAAGGTGCTGCGCCGCTCGCTCGCCATCATCTCCTCGATGACGCCGAAGGAACGGCGCAACCCGGACCTCATCAAGGCCTCGCGCAAGAACCGCATCGCCAAGGGCTCGGGTGTGCAGGTGCAGGACGTCAACAAGCTGCTGAAGCAGCATATGGAAATGGCCCGCATGATGAAGCAGGTCAGCAAGCTGGGCCAGAAGGGCCTGATGCGCCAGGGCATGGCGTCGCTGATGAAGGGCGGCGGAATGGGTGGCATGGGCGGCGGCGGCTTTCCGCCCTTCGGAGGACGGCGATGATCGACCATATCTCGATCGGCGTCTCCAACCTGAAGAACGCCAAATCCTTCTACGACAAGGCGCTGAAGCCGCTCGGCTACAAGTGCGTCTACACCGTCAAGATTCCGGGCGAGGGCGTCGTCGCCCACGGCTATGGCGAGGGGCAGAAGCCGAGCTTCTGGATCGGCAAGCCGGACCAGGTGAACAAGACGGCGAACAAGAAGGGCGGCACGCACGTCGCGTTCGTCGCCAGGAGCCGCAAGGCCATCGACCAGTTCCACAAGGCCGCCTTGAAGGCCGGCGCCAAGGACAATGGCGCGCCGGGCCTGCGGCCGCATTACCACCCCGATTACTACGGGGCGTTCGCTTACGACCCGGACGGCAACAAGATCGAAGCTTGCAGCCACCATCCGGAATGATTTCAACCGATCACTAGAACATCCAAAGGAGAGACCAACGTGTCATTGAAGATTCGACTGACCCGCGGCGGCGCCAAGAAGCGCCCGTACTACCGTATCGTCGTGGCGGAATCGCGCTTCGCGCGTGACGGCCGCTTCGTCGAGCATATCGGCACCTACAACCCGATGCTGGGCCGCGATGACCCGAAGCGTGTCACTTTCGACACCGAGCGCGCCAAGCATTGGCTGAAGATGGGCGCGACGCCGTCGGATCGCGTCGCCTATTTCTTCTCCAAGGAAGGCCTGTGCGCCGCCCCGGTGCGCCGCGAGCAGACCATCCAGGACAAGCCGAAGGCGAAGGCGCAGGAGCGTCTGAAGGCCCAGGCCGAAGCCGCGAAGAAGGCGGCCGAAGGCGAAGCGGCGGCGCAGTAACCGTTACTCCGCTCCAGGCCTAGGCCATGACGCTGTCCGCAACATCCGACAAGCTGGTCCTGATGGGCGCCATCCTCGGCGCGCACGGGATCAAGGGCGAGGTGAAGGTGAAATCCTTTGCCGCCAAGCCGTCGGATATTGCCGGATACGGCGCGCTGACCGACGCGAAGGAGAAGTGCCGCTTCGAGCTGAGCATCGTCGGCACCAGCGACGCCACGCGCGGCATCCTGATCGCCCGCATCGCCGGCGTTGCGGACCGCAACGCGGCCGAGGCGCTGAAAGGCACCGAGCTCTATGTCGCCCGCGAAAGCCTGCCCAAGCTGACCGATACGGAGGAGTTCTATTTCGCCGATCTGGTCGGGCTGCAGGCGGTGGACGAGGGCGGCAAGGTCTTCGGCCGAATCGTCTCCGTCGACAATTACGGCGCCGGCGATCTGCTGCTGGTGGCGCCGGAAAATGGCGGCGACGAGGACAGCTTCGTGGTGCCCTTCACCAAGGCCTTCGTGCCGGTGGTCGACATCGCGGCGGGCAAGCTGGTGCTGAACCTGCCCAAGGATTTCTTCGAGGTTCCGGAGCAGGAGCCGGAAACCGAAGAAGAGCTGCGGGAGGCCTCGCGATGAGCGCTAGACCGTGGACCGCGCGCGTGCTGACCCTGTTCCCGGATATGTTCCCGGGGCCGCTGGGCCAAAGCCTGGCTGGCAAGGCGCTGGAGCGCAAGGACTGGGCGCTGGAGGCGATCGACATCCGGTCGTTTGCCACCGACAAGCATCGCACGGTCGACGACACGCCGTTCGGCGGCGGTCCCGGCATGGTGATGCGGCCCGATGTGGTCGACGCAGCACTGGCGCATGCGACGCGCGACGGTCTTGCCCCGGCGATCTATTTGACGCAGCGCGGCCGGGTCCTGACCCAGGAGCTGGTGAAGCAGTTGGCGGACGGTCCCGGTGCGGTGCTGCTGTGCGGTCGCTACGAAGGGCTGGACGAGCGGGTGATCGAATCGCGCGGCCTGATGGAAGTCAGCCTCGGCGACTTCGTGCTGTCGGGCGGCGAGCCGGCGGCCATCGCGCTGATTGATGCCGTGGTGCGGCTGCTGCCCGGCGTCATGGGCGCCGAGGAAACCCTGGAAGAGGAAAGCTTCGAGGCCGGCCTGCTGGAATATCCGCACTACACGCGGCCCGCCGATTGGTGCGGCCGCCCGGTGCCGGACGTGCTGATGAGCGGCCATCACGAGAAGATTCGCGCCTGGCGCAAGCTGAAGGCGGAAGAGACGACGAAATCGCGGCGGCCCGACCTGTGGGCCGTCTATCAACAAAAGGCGCCGAAGGTCGGCGCCCCGAAGAACTGACTGATTACGTAGGAAAGGACGTGTCATGAATACCTTGCAGAAATTCGAGAAGACGCAGGTCGACAAGGCCGCGGCCGTGCGCAAGAACCCGGACTTCGCGCCGGGCGACACCGTGAAGGTGAACGTGAAGGTCGTCGAAGGCGACCGCGAGCGCGTGCAGGCGTTCGAGGGCGTGTGCATCGCCCGCAAGAATGCCGGCATCAATTCCTCCTTCACCGTGCGCAAGATCAGCTACGGCGAGGGCGTGGAGCGCGTGTTCCCGCTGCATTCGCCGCGCCTGGTGTCGATCGAGCTGGTGCGTCGCGGTGACGTGCGCCGCGCGAAGCTCTATTATCTGCGCGGTCGCCGCGGCAAGGCTGCCCGCATCAGCGAGAAGACCGGTTCGGTGGCGGGCGCGGACGAATAAGTCTCCGCGCTCCTGCTCTCGTCATCTGGGAAGAACGGCATAGAGATCATGGCTAAAGTACGCACTCTGTTCGACAAGATCTGGGACAACCACCTGGTCCATCAGCAGGATGACGGCACGTGCCTGATCTATATCGACCGCCACCTGGTGCATGAGGTGACCTCGCCGCAGGCCTTCGAGGGCCTGCGCAACGCCGGGCGCAAGGTGCATCAGCCCAAGGCGACCCTGGCGGTGGCGGACCACAACGTGCCGACCACCGATCGCTCCAAGGGCATCGAGGAGCCGGAAAGCCGCATCCAGGTCGAGACGCTGGAGCAGAACTGCCGCGAGTTCGGCGTGCCCTATTTCGGCATGACCGACATCCGCCAGGGCATCGTCCACATCATCGGCCCGGAGCAGGGCTTCACCCAGCCCGGCATGACCATCGTGTGCGGCGATTCGCACACCTCCACCCACGGCGCGTTCGGCGCGCTGGCTTTCGGCATCGGCACCTCGGAGGTGGAGCATGTGCTCGCCACCCAGACGCTGATCCAGAAGCCGGCGAAGAACATGCGCGTGACGGTGGAGGGCAAGGTCGGCCCCGGCGTCACGGCCAAGGACATCGTGCTCGCCATCATCGGCCGGCTCGGCACCGCCGGGGGCACCGGCTACGTGATCGAGTATGCCGGCGAGGCGATCCGCGACCTGTCGATGGAAGGCCGCATGACGGTCTGCAACATGACCATCGAGGCGGGCGCGCGCGCCGGCCTGATCGCGCCGGACGAGACGACCTTCGCCTATATGAAAGGCCGTCCGATGGCGCCGAAGGGCGGGGCCTGGGACCAGGCGGTGGCATTCTGGAAGTCGCTGCCCAGCGATCCGGGCGCCAAATACGATGCCGAGATCGTGCTGAAGGGCGCCGACATCGTGCCGCAGGTCACCTGGGGCACGTCGCCCGAGGACGTGTTGCCAATTACCGATGTCGTGCCGAACCCGACGAACATCGCGGACGAGAACAAGCGCCGCGCCGTCGAGCGCTCGCTGGAATATATGGGCCTGACCCCCGGCACCAAGCTGGCCGAGGTGAAGGTCGACCGCGTCTTCATCGGCTCCTGCACCAATGGCCGCATCGAAGACCTGCGCGCCGCGGCCGCGATTGCCAAGGGCCGCAAGGTCGCCGCCAATGTGAACGCGATGGTGGTGCCCGGCTCCGGCCTGGTGAAGCATCAGGCGGAAGAGGAAGGCCTGGACAAGATCTTCCTCGAAGCCGGCTTCGAATGGCGCGAGCCCGGCTGCTCCATGTGCCTGGCGATGAACCCGGACAAGCTGGCGCCCGGTGAACGCTGCGCCTCGACCTCGAACCGCAACTTCGAAGGCCGCCAAGGCCGCGGCGGCCGCACCCACCTGGTCAGCCCCGCGATGGCCGCGGCGGCTGCGGTCACCGGCCACCTCACGGACGTGCGGAAGCTGTAAGGAAGGCCCCACGCAGCTACTCTCGTCTACTCTCGCTCGTCATGGTCGGGCTTGGCCCGACCATCCACGAGTTTCGCTGGGCGTGATCTCGCCTATTGCAGGCAAACTCGTGGATGCCAGGGCCAAGCCCTGGCATGACGTATGAGTTTGTTGGATGTGCGGCGCTACACCAGCTCCCTTGCCATCAGCGCGTTGGCTTCGCCGTTCTGGGTGAAGCGGTCGCGCACGCTCCAGCCGAGCCCGGCATAGAAGGCTTCCGCTTCGGATGTATAGAGATAGAGCGTCTTCGTGCCGACCTTGCGCGCGTGATCTTCGATCGCCTTGACCAGGGCCGCGCCGATGCCGCGGCCGCGGAACTCCGCCGCCACAAACAACGCCGCGAGCCAGGGTGTCAGGTCCGGCCGCGGATTGGGCTCCGCCTCGTCGCGCACGAACAGGCAGAGGCCGGCGGGCTTTCCGTTGCATTCGGCGATAAGACCGATCTCGTAGCCATCCTGCTTGCGCAGGAAATCGATGAGCGCATCGCGCGAGTTCTCGAACGTGTCGCTGCCGTCGGCGAAGAAGGCGTCATAGCGCCAGCGCGCGGCGAGCTCGGCCTCCGGCGTGTCGGGCATCAATTGGCGGATCATGAGGCTCATCCGGCACCTTCCGGCACCAGCGCCGCGCGATGGCGCTGGAACAAGGCCGCGATGCGGTCGAAGACGAGGCGCACGCGCGGCCGGTTGCGCAGATCCTCGTGCACCACCATCCACAGCCCGTCGGTCTGGAAATCTTCCAGCGGCGCCGTGAGCTGCATCACCGTCGGCTCCTCATTGCCGGCCCAGCAGGGCACGATGCCGATGCCGGCGCCGCCGATGATCGCATCCAGGATGTGGCCGGAATGGCTGCACCGGATGTCGGGCGCGCGCTGGATGCGCTGCTCCAGCCACTTGCGCGAGCTCGAGGCGGCCTGCGTGTCGTCGAAGCCGATCCAGCGGCATTCCTGATAGCGCGCGCTGGTGCGCGCCGCCGGATTGCGCGCGACGTAATCCTTGGATGCGAACAGGGCGTAGGACGGATCGGGCAGCGCGCGCCGCGCCAGCTTGCCTTCGACCGGGCGGCGGTTGCGGATGGCGATGTCGGCCTCGCGCCGCGACAAATTGGCGAAGGAATAGGCGCTGAACAGCTCCAGCTCGATGCCCGGCAGGTCGGCGAGCAGCTCCGGCAGGCGCCGGGCGATGAAGCGGCTGTTCCAGGGCCCCGCCGCCACGCGCACCGTGCCGGTCGCGGTCTCGCTGAAATCCGGCTGGGCCCGCTCGATCGCCTGGCCGGCCTCGACCAGTTGCTCGACCAGCGGCAGCAACTCCGCGCCGCGCGGGGTCAGCACATAGGCGCCCGCCACCCGGTCCAACAGCTTGGCGCCCATGGCCTGCTCCAGCGCCTGCAGCCGCCGGCCCATGGTCGGCTGGCTCAGCCCCAGGCGCCGAGCGGCGGCGCTCAAGGAGCCTTCCGCCACGATGGCGGCGAAGACCTTGAAATCGTCCCAGTTGGCGGACTCTCTATTCATATGTGGATTGGAAATAGACATTCATGTGAATGTCAATCCGATCTTGAATGATGGAAGTTCTTCCACAGCATCAAAACTGGGGAGACGGATCATGCAGACCTTCAAGACATGCCTCTGGCGACAGATCGCCGAACTGCTGCCGGTTTACCGCAGGACGCGGCAGAATGCCGCAAAGCGCGTAAATCCGCTCTTGCGCACCGAGCTGCTCAGCGACCACCTGCTGCGCGATCTGGGTCTTTCCGCTTGGGACGTGCGGGGACGGGAGGCTGATGTGCGGCTTCCGCGCTTGTGAAACCGCGCCCGGCCATGACATAAAACCGCGCCCAAGAAGATCGCATCGCGCGGACCAGACCCATGCAGAAATTCGACCAATTGACCGGCGTCGCAGCACCCCTGCCGATGATGAATGTCGACACCGACATGATCATCCCCAAGCAGTTCCTGAAGACCATCAAGCGCACCGGCCTCGGCAAGAACCTGTTCGACGAGATGCGCTACACGCCGGACGGCAAGGAAATTCCCGACTTCGTCCTCAACAAGCCGCAATATCGCAAGGCGCAGATCCTGGTCGCCGGCGCCAATTTCGGCTGCGGCTCGTCGCGCGAGCATGCGCCCTGGGCGCTGCTGGATTTCGGCATCCGCTGCGTCATCGCGCCCTCGTTCGCGGACATCTTCTACAACAACTGCTTCAAGAACGGCATCCTGCCCATCAAGCTGCCGCAGGAAGAGGTCGACAAGCTGATGGACGACGCGAACCGCGGCGCCAACGCGGTGATCTCCGTCGATCTGGAAAGCCAAGAGATTCGCGGCCCCGACGGCGGCTGCATCAAGTTCGAGCTCGACGCCTTCCGCAAGCATTGCCTGCTGAACGGCCTCGACGATATCGGCCTCACCCTGCAAAAGGCGGCCGCCATCGACAGCTTCGAGCACAAGGCGAAAGTCGGCCAGCCCTGGCTGTGGTGAGAGCACCCAAGGCCGCCACGCACTCATTCGTCATGGTCGTGCTTGGCACGACCATCCACGAGTTTGCCAGCAGTGGGTTCGGTCTCGCTCAATGAAACTCGTGGATGGTCGGACCAAGTCCGACCATGACGGAAAAGGTAGCGGCATTGCCGCATGACAAATCGAGGATGCACATGCCCACCAACAAGAAACTCCTGATCCTGGCCGGCGACGGCATCGGCCCCGAAGTCATGGCGCAGGTGAAGCGCGTGCTGGACTGGTTCGCCAAGAACCAGGCGCTGAGCTTCGACACCGAGGATGAGCTGGTGGGCGGCTGCTCCATCGACAAGCACGGCGTGCCGCTGACCGACGCGGCGATGGCCAAGGCGATGAAAGCCGACGCGGTGCTGCTGGGCGCGGTCGGCGGCCCGAAGTGGGACAATCTGCCGTTCGAGGTGAAGCCGGAGCGCGGCCTGCTGCGCCTGCGCAAGGATATGGAGCTGTTCGCCAACCTGCGCCCGGCGATCGTGTTCGACGCACTGGCGGAGGCTTCCAGCCTGAAGAAGGAGCTGGTCGCCGGCCTCGACATCATGATCCTGCGCGAGCTGACCGGCGGCGTCTATTTCGGCTCCCCGCGCGGCATCGAGACCCTGCCGAACGGCGAGCGCCGCGGCATCAACACCCAGGTCTACACGACAAGCGAGATCGTGCGCGTCGCCCGCGTCGCTTTCGAGCTGGCGCGCAAGCGCAACAACAAGGTCTGCTCGGTGGAGAAGGCCAACGTGATGGAAAGCGGCGTGCTGTGGCGCGAGGAAGTGACCAAGCTGCACGCGGCCGAATACAAGGATGTCGAGCTCAGCCACATGTACGCGGACAACTGCGCCATGCAGCTCGTCCGCCAGCCGAAACAGTTCGACGTCATCGTCACCGACAATCTGTTCGGCGACCTGCTGTCGGATTGCGCGGCGATGCTGACCGGCTCCCTCGGCATGCTGCCCTCCGCTTCGCTCGGCGCGCCCGACGCGAATGGTCGTCGCAAGGCGCTCTACGAGCCGGTGCACGGCACAGCACCCGACATCGCCGGCAAGGACCTCGCCAATCCGCTGGCGACCCTGCTCAGCCTCGCCATGATGTTCCGCTATTCCTTCGACCTCGGCGATGCCGCCGACCTGCTGGAGAACGCGGCGAAGAACGTGGTCGCGGCGGGCTTCCGCACCGGCGACATCATGGCGCCCGGCTGCACCAAGGTGGGCACCACCCGCATGGGCGACGAGATCCTGAAAGAGCTGTCGCGGCTGGCGAAGTAGCTCCCAGTCCGCGCGTGCCGGAACAAAGGCTTATTCGCAGGTTTTGGGAGGGCGGGTTGCGGCAGGGAGCCGCAGCCCGCCCTTGTCATTCAAGACCTCTCGCATGATACGGGCCTCATATCTATTTTACACTTGAGGCAGGTCAAGATTTGCGACCCAAATTGGGGTAAAGTCGCAACATGAGCTTCTGAAGGGGAGGGATACGTTATGTCCTACAAGCATTTGCTGGTGCCGCTGTTCGGGCTGGAGCCGGACCGCGCGGCGCTTGATGCGGCGCTGGCGCTGAGCAAGTTCGCCGGCGCCCACATCGTCGGGCTGCATGCGGTCGCCGACCCCCTGAAGACAACGCCGCTGATGGTCGATGTCGGCGTCGCCATCGCCGAAGTGGTGGCCGCCGCCGAGCGCCATGCCGAGGCGCGCGCCGCCCAGGCCAAGGCGACCTTCGACGCCTGGGTCAAGGAGAGCGGCGTTCCGCTCAGCACCGATCCCGGACGCATCAACGGCCCCACCGCGGAGTACCGCGCCGAGAAGGGCCAGGAATCCGAACTGCTGGCGCGCTTCGGCCGCCTCACCGACGTCATCATCATGGCGCGTCCCAAGGCCGAGCAGGCGCTGGACCTGATCGCGGTGGCGGTGGAAGACGCGCTGTTCTCCGCCGGCCGGCCGGTGCTGCTGGTGCCCGCCGAGATGAGCGCCGAGCATGTCGAGGCCATGATCAAGGGCTCCGCCATCATCTCCTGGAACGGCTCCATCGAAGGCATCCGCTCGATCAGCGCCGCTTTGCCGCTGCTCAGGAACCGGCCGCGCGTGCGCGTCATCAATGTGAAGGAAGGCCATGCCGGCACACAATCCGCCGCGGACCTGGCGCACTTCCTGGCCTGGCACGATGTGGCGGCCTCGGTCGGCGAAGCGTCCGAACTGAGCGGCAGCATCGCCGAGCGCCTGCTGCTGGCGGCGCGCGAAATCAATGCCGGCCTGCTGGTGATGGGCGCCTATACGCACAGCCGCCTGAAGCACCTGGTGCTGGGCGGCGTCACCAGCCACATGATCGACGCGGCCAACGTGCCCGTCTTCATGACGCATTGATCATGACCGGCAGCCTGAAAAAGGTCCGGCTGGAGCTGGCGCGGACCAAGGAATTCCCCGGCGGCAATCCGCGCTGCGGGTACGAGTTCACCGCACCGCTCGGCCGCGACGGGCATCTCGATCTGGAGCTCTACAAGCGGCAGAAGGCGGCTTGCCGCGTACGACGCTTCTGGGAGGGCGAGAAGGCGGAAGAGGGCGCCCTGCTGCATCTGGGCAAGGATCGCTGGGTGTTCTCCTACGCGCCCGGCACCGACGATGACGAGCCGGCCTTCAAGTTCGACCGGCATTCCTTTGCGCCCGGCGAATATGTCTCGATCACCGAGCATGACGGCGTGACCCGGCCGTTCAAGGTGGTCTCGGTCCAGTAATCCGACGACCCAAAATGTCGGCGTGGCCCGGCGATTCGCCGGGTTTCCCGGCATTTGACAGGCGCCGCGGTTCTCTGTAGAACAGCCGCCGACCGGGCCGGAAATGTGGCCCGCTTATGGAAATCGTAACGTGATCCAGGCTGTGATCAGCGCGAAGACCACCAAGAAGACCGGCAAGACTGCTGGACGGTGTCGCGCGGCCTGAGGAATTCGGAATTCCGACGAAACCAGGGGCCGCAGCAAGATGCGGCCTTTTTGCTTTGAGCTGAAGGAGTGGGTCATGGGGTATCGGGTAGCGGTGGTCGGCGCCACGGGCAATGTGGGCCGCGAGATGTTGCAGACGCTGTCGGAGCGCGCCTTTCCGGTGGACGAGGTGATCGCCGTCGCGTCGGAGCGCTCGGCCGGCATGGAGGTCTCCTTCGGCGAGGATGACATCCTGAAGGTCCAGTCGCTGGACAAGTTCAACTTCAAGGGCATCGACATCGTGCTGTCTTCGCCCGGCGCCAAGGTCTCGGCGGTGTTCGCGCCCAAGGCGGCGGCGGCCGGCGCCATCGTCATCGACAACACCTCGCATTTCCGCATGGACCCGGACGTCCCGCTGGTGGTGCCGGAGGTCAACGCCTCGGCCATCGCCGGCTACAAGAAGAAGGGCATCATCGCCAACCCGAATTGCTCCACCATCCAGATGGTGGTGGCGCTGAAGCCGCTGCACGACGCCGCCAGGATCAAGCGCGTGGTGGTGGCGACCTATCAATCGGTCTCCGGCGCCGGCAAGGACGGCATGGACGAGCTCTTCAACCAGACGCGCGGCATCTATATGAACGCGGCTTTGGAGCGGAAGAAGTTCACCAAGCAGATCGCCTTCAACTGCATCCCGCACATTGACGTCTTCATGGATGACGGCTACACCAAGGAAGAATGGAAGATGTCGGTCGAGACCAAGAAGATCCTCGACCCGAAGATCAAGGTCACGGCGACCTGCGTGCGCGTGCCGGTCTTCATCGGCCATGCCGAAGCGGTGAATGTCGAGTTCGAGCGCCCGATCTCCGCCGAGGAGGCGCGCGCCATCCTGAAAAACGCGCCGGGCATCGGCGTGGTCGATCACCGCGTCGACGAAGGCTATGTCACCCAGGTGGAATCGGCCGGCGAGGACAAGGTCTATGTCAGCCGCGTGCGCGAGGATGCCACCATCGACAACGGCCTCTCCATGTGGGTGGTCGCCGACAATCTGCGCAAGGGCGCCGCGCTCAACGCGGTGCAGATCGCCGAAAAGCTGGTCGCCGATCACCTCAGCGGCGAGAAGGCGGCGTAAAGTCGGCATAGATTAGCGCTCTGCATTGAGAGCGCGCCCAACCCTAACCCTCCCCGACTCGGGGGAGGGGACTTTATCTCGACGTTGCAACGGGATCTCCCTCCCCAAGTTGGGGAGGGCAGGGGCGGGGGTTGTTCTATCTGCCGCGCGATGGTGGGATCGACTATCTCAGCTTCGCCCAGGCTTCCTGCGTCTGCACGATCAGCAGTTCGTCGGCGTCGGCCTTTTCCGTCTCGGTGCAGATCGCATCCATCGCCCGCATGGCGAAATCCAGCGCGCCCTTGGCATCGCGGTCACGCACGTAATGGCCGGTGAACAAGGCGGAGAAAGTGTCGCCGGTGCCCGACACGCGCAGCTTGCGCCGCGTGGATTCGGCACGGTGCACATTCTTGCCGTCGATCGCCAAGGCCGCGATGCGGTCCGGCCTGTCCGCCGGAATGCCGGTCGCCACCAGCACCTTCGCGCCGCTGGATTGCTTCAGCACCTGGGCCGCCTCGATCGCCGTGGCGCCGTCCTTGATCGTGCGCCCGGTCAGGCGCGCCAACTCGAAGATGTTGGGCAACAGCACGTCGGCGATCGGCACCAGCGCCTCCGTGATCGCGTCGGCCAACGCCGGCTTCACATAGAGCGCATCGTCATCGCCCATCACCGGATCGCAGGCGAAGATCGCGTTCGGCCGCTGCGCGCGGATGATGCCGGCCAGCTCCGCCGCAAGATGCGCGGTATCCGGCGTGCCGAGATAGCCGGTCAGCAGCATGTCGACATCGTCGAGATAGCCGAGCTCCTTCAAGCCCTGGATCAGGTCGCGCGCCTGTTCCGCCGGCACGTCGCGGCCGCGGAAAGTCGGCTTGCCCAGATGGTTGGAGAACAGGACCGTGGGTACCTGCCACACCGCATGACCCTGGCGTTGCAGGACAAAGGCGGCGGCGGAATTGCCGACATGGCCGTAGACGACCTGGGACTGGATGGAAAGGACGTTCATGAAGGAAACAGGCCCGGACTAGACGCGAAACGCGCCCGTATCCTGATGATCGCGGCTTGAGTTGCAAGAGAAATCGGCCCTCTTTGAGGGCCGATCTTGTCTGCAAACAATCAAGTTTTCGCGTTATCCCCTCTGTTCCGAGACGATGTGCACGATGTCCGCCGGACTGGTGATCCAGAAGCCGCGGAAATCATCAGGCAGCTTCTCGATGGCGTCGCAGCGCACAGTCTTGGCCTCGGCGAAGTGCCGCTCCGCGGCATCGGTATTGTCCGCCACGATCTCCAGCCACAATTCGGTCTGGGAGAATTGCGGGCAGGGATCGAGCCACAGGCGGATCGGCCCGAACTCCACCAGCTTCGATCCGCCGTCATGGTCCGACACGGCGAGGCCCAGCGTGTCGCGATAGAAACGCAGCGCCTTGTCGAATTGATGCGGCGGCAGCTTCATCGCCACGTTCGGGCCGCCGCGGAATCTGGTCGCCTTGCTCATGCCGCACCCGATCGCGTGACGGCCGCCACCGCGGCTTCGTAGGACTTGTGCAGGTCGCCGTAGATCGCGCCCACTTGTACCGCCGCCTTGTTGTGTATGCGCGCCTCCAGCGCGTCGAGGAAGGCGTGCCAGCCGCCGCCATAGCCGGCCAGTTCGCTGGTCGGAATGCGCGTATGGGTGAGGATGAGCAGCACCTGCTCGCCGCGCGACGCCAGTTCGAAGCGCACCTCGCCTTCGTCCACCGCTTCGACCGAACCGTCCTTCCGCTGGCGGCGCGGAAGCCAGGAGAAGGCGACGACGTGCGGCGGGCTGAATTCGCGGATCACGCCGCTGACGGAACTGGCGTCGCAATCGCCGGTCTCGTCGGCACCCATGGTGATCTCGACGGCGCCGCCGAGGCGCGGCTGCAAGCTCACTTCGGCGAACCAGGTCTTCAGCAGCTCCGGCTTGGTCAGATAGTCCCAGGCCAGCTCTATCGGTCCGGGCAGCAGGCGCTCGAAACGCACCGAATGGGCGTCGAGGATCTTTCCATCGTGTCCCATGGTCATTTTCCTTTCGGCTTCCGCGATTTAGGTTTCGCCTGATTCTGTTTCACCTGGCTTTCCTCGGCCTTGTGGCGCTGCATCTGCCGCTCCAGCGCGTCGAGCTTGCCGGTCCAGAACCGGGTGACCTGCGACAGCCAGGATTCAAGCTCCGTGAACCCGTCGGGTTCCAGGGCATAGATGCGCCGCTGCCCGTCGACGCGCACGCGCACGATGTTGGCTTCCTTCAGCACCTTCAGATGCTGCGACACCGCGGGGGCGCTGATCGCGAACGCCTCGCCGATCTTGCCGGCCGACATTTCGCGGCCCGCCAGCAACTCCACTATGCGGCGGCGGGTCGGGTCGGCCAGAGCAATCAGACTGTGGGCGATCAGGCTTTGCATGCTGCGATATTTGCATTATATCTTAATTAAGTCAATACGAAAATATAGACGTTCCGTCGCGCTGGCGGCGCGACGGCCGGCTGCGCTATGTTGCGCTGCGTCACAAAGCGAGCGCGGCATGAAAACCAATCCAGGCAACTACTTCGAGGATTTCCGGCTGGGGCAGGAAATCGTGCATGCGGTGCCGCGCACGATCACCGAGGGCGATGTCGCGCTCTATATCGGCCTCACCGGATCGCGCTTCGCCCTGCACAGCTCGGACGCCTTCGCGCAGGCCATCGGCTATGAGCAAGCGCCGATCGACGATCTGCTGCTGTTCCACATGGTGTTCGGCCGGACCGTCGCCGACATCTCGCTCAACGCCGTCGCCAATCTCGGCTATGCGCAGTGCGTGTTCGGCGCGCCGGTCTATCCGGGCGACACGATCCTGGCGCGTTCGCAGGTGATCGGGCTCAAGGAGAATTCGAACCGCGAGAGCGGCGTGGTCTATGTCCGCTCGGTCGGCCGCAACCAGATGGGCGACGTGGTGCTGGACTATGTGCGCTGGGTCATGGTGCGCAAGCGCGACAAGAGCGCGCAGGCGCCGGAGATTCAGGTGCCGGATCTCGTCGGGCACGTGCCGGCGTCGCAGCTCGTCATTCCCGAAGGGCTGCAGATGGCCGAGTACGATTTCGCTCTGGCAGGGTCCCCGTATTGCTGGGAGGATTACGATAAGGGCGAACGCATCGACCATGTCGACGGCATGACGCTGGAAGAGAGCGATCACATGACCGCGACCCGCCTCTACCAGAACAATGCCAAGGTGCATTTCAACCAGCACACCGAGAGCAAGGGCCGCTTCGGCAAGCGCCTGATCTATGGCGGCCACATCATCAGCCTGGCGCGCGCGCTATCCTGCAACGGGCTTGCCAACGCCTTCCGCATCCTCGCCTTCAATGGCGGCCGGCACGTGAATCCGAGCTTTGCCGGCGACACCATCTATGCCTGGAGCGAGGTGCTGGACGTGATGGAGCTGCCTGGCCACGCCGATCTGGGCGCGCTGCGCCTGCGCACCATCGCGGCCAAGGACCAGCCCTGCGCCGATTTTCCCGGTCTTGATGCAGAAGGGAAATATCCTGCCTGCGTCGTATTGGATGTCGATTACACGGTGCTGCTGCCCCGACGTCCATAAGTCGTCGACAAAGGCGGGCAAGGCCAACTTTAACTTGGGGTTAAACACTCTTGAGATAGGGCTTTTGCTGTGCGGTCTGATTGACGCTGCACTGCAAAAACGCTAATCAGACGAAGCCACTGTTGGAGACGCGCGGCCGGCGCGCAGGCCGCGATCGTCCAGAGTTCTGGGACCAAGCGCGCAAAAGGCCGAACCATGGCTTCGCATTCGCGACCGATATCGCCACATCTGCAGGTTTACCGCCCGCAGCTCACTTCGATCACGTCGATCCTGCACCGCATCACCGGCATCTTCCTGGCCTTTGGCGTGGTGCCATTCGTCGGCTGGCTGGTCGCCGCCGCTGCCGGACCGGCCTGGTTCGACTGTGCCCAGCAGGTCGCGGGATCGATCATCGGCCGCACCCTGCTGTTCCTGTGGAC
Source organism: Dongiaceae bacterium (assembly GCA_035549815.1). Lineage (GTDB taxonomy): Bacteria > Pseudomonadota > Alphaproteobacteria > Dongiales > Dongiaceae > Dongia_A. The sequence continues at coordinate 16,546 of DASZQC010000568.1, read as the reverse complement.
CGGCGCCTTCTTCTATCATTTGCTGAACGGCCTGCGGCATCTGGCGTGGGACGCGGGCTGGGGCTTCGAGTTGCCGACCGCCTATCGCACCGGCTGGGCCGTGTTCATCGTCTCCGGCGTGCTGACTGTCGTGGCCTGGGGCCTCGGCTATTGGGCGCGGGGAGCCTTCTGATGGCCGGCCAGAAAAAGCATCGCACGTTGCGCAGCGATCTCGGCCGGGTCCGCGGCCTCGGCTCCGCCAAGGAAGGCGTGCAGCATTGGTGGGCGCAGCGCATGACCGCGCTGGCGCTGATCCCGCTGTCGGTCTGGTTCATCGCCTCCATCGTGTTCATGGTCGACGTCGATCATGCCACCGCCATGTGGTGGCTGGGCTCGCCGGTCACCCTCGGCCTGATGAGCCTGTTCCTGGTCGCGCTCATCTATCACGGCGTTCTGGGCCTGCAGGTGGTGATCGAGGATTACATTCACGGCCACGCGACGAAGCTGGTCCTGCTGCTGCTGATCAAGGCGGCGGGTTTCGCGCTGGGCACCGCCGGCATCGTGGCGATGTTGATCATCGTCATCTACGGCGGCTGAGCGATCTCTAGGAGAAGGCGGCATCATGGCCGACGAAGCAGTCAACGGCGCCCCGAAAATCAACGGCGGGGCCTATCCCTTCACCGATCATGTCTATGACGTCGTGGTGGTGGGCGCCGGCGGCGCCGGTCTGCGCGCCACCTTCGGCATGGCGGAGAAGGGGCTGAAGACCGCCTGCATCTCCAAGGTCTATCCGACGCGCTCCCACACCGTCGCGGCGCAGGGCGGCATCTCCGCCTCGCTCGGCAACATGGGCGAGGATGACTGGCGCTGGCACATGTACGACACCATCAAGGGGTCGGACTGGCTGGGCGACCAGGACGCCATCGAATACATGGTGCGCGAAGGCGTGCCGGCGATCATCGAGCTGGAGCATTACGGCGTGCCCTTCAGCCGCACGGAAGAGGGCAAGATCTATCAGCGACCCTTCGGCGGCATGACCACCCATTTCGGCAAGGGCATCGCGCAGCGCACCTGCGCCGCCGCCGACCGCACCGGCCACGCCATCCTGCACACGCTCTATCAACAGGCGCTGAAGCACCAGGCGCAGTTCTTTGTCGAGTATTTCGCCGTCGACCTGATCATGGACGATGACGGGGCCTGCGTCGGCGTCGTCGCCTGGAACCTGGATGACGGCACCATGCACCGCTTCCATGCGAAGATCGTGGTGCTGGCGACCGGCGGCTATGGCCGCGCCTATTTCTCATGCACCTCGGCGCACACCTGCACCGGCGACGGCGGCGGCATGGCGCTGCGCGCCGGCCTGCCGATGCAGGACATGGAATTCGTGCAGTTCCACCCCAGCGGCATCTACGGCGCCGGCTGCCTGATCACCGAGGGCGTGCGCGGCGAGGGCGGGTATCTGACCAACAGCGCCGGCGAGCGCTTCATGGAGCGCTATGCCCCCTCCGCCAAGGACCTGGCCTCGCGCGACGTCGTCAGCCGCGCCATGACCATGGAGATCCGCGAAGGCCGCGGCGTCGGCCCGCACAAGGACCATATCCATCTGCATATCGAGCATCTGGACCCGAAGGTGATCCATGAGCGCCTGCCCGGCATCGCCGAGACGGCGCGCATCTTTGCCGGCGTCGACGTGACGCGGGAGCCGATCCCGGTGCTGCCGACTTGCCACTACAACATGGGTGGCATCCCGACCAATTACCGCGCCGAGGTCGTGACCCTGAAGGACGGCAATCCGGACAGCGTGGTGCCCGGCCTGATGGCGATCGGCGAAGCGGCGTGCGTCTCGGTCCACGGCGCCAACCGCCTGGGCTCCAACTCGCTGCTCGACCTCGTGGTGTTCGGCCGCGCCGCGGCGATCCGCGCCGCCGAGATCGTGCGGCCGGAGGAAGGCATCCGTTCCCTGCCGAAGAATGCCGGCGAGATGGCGATCGAACGCCTGGACCGGGCGCGCTATGCCGACGGCGACACGCCGACGGCGGCGCTGCGGCTGGAGATGCAGAAGCTGATGCAATCCAACTGCGCCGTCTTCCGCACCGGCGAAGTGCTGGAGGAAGGCTGTCAGCATATGGATGCGATCTGGGCCAAGCGCGACCGGATCAAGGTCAGCGACCGGTCGCTCGTCTGGAACAGCGACCTGGTGGAGACGCTGGAACTCGACAATCTGCTCTACCAGGCGAAGGTCACCATCGAATCCGCGCGCAACCGCCAGGAAAGCCGCGGCGCCCACGCCCGCGAGGATTTCCCGAACCGCGACGACGACAAATGGATGAAGCACACGATCGCCTGGGCCGGCGAGGACGGCAACGTGCATATCAATTACCGCCCGGTGCACATGCAGCCGCTCACCAACGAAGTGCAGAGCTTCCCGCCGAAGGCGCGCGTCTATTGATCGAGATCAGGTGAAGTCATGGCCGAATTGATGCTTGCCGCGAAGGATCGCCCGGTGCCGGGGAAGAAGTTCCCGGCCCCCGCCGGCGCCAAGCGCACCCGCATTTTCAAGATCTATCGCTGGGACCCTGACGAGGGCGGCAATCCGCGCATCGACAGCTACGAGGTCGATCTCGACACCTGCGGCCCGATGGTCCTGGACGCGCTGATCAAGATCAAGAACGAGATCGACCCGACGCTGACCTTCCGGCGCTCCTGCCGCGAGGGCGTGTGCGGCTCGTGTTCCATGAATATCGACGGCACCAACACGCTCGCCTGCACCAAGTATATCGACGAGGTGAAGGGCGAGGTCCGGATCTATCCCCTGCCGCATATGGAGGTGGTGAAGGATCTGGTGCCGAACCTGAACCGCATTTTCGCCCAATACGCCTCGATCGAGCCCTGGCTGAAGGCCGACACGGCGGCGCCGGCGCGGGAGCGCCTGCAATCGCCGGAAGAGCGCGTCAAGCTGGACGGGCTGTGGGAGTGCATCCTGTGCTTCTGCTGCTCCACTTCGTGCCCGTCTTATTGGTGGAACGGCGACCGCTATCTGGGCCCCGCCATCCTGCTGCAGGCCTATCGCTGGATCGCCGACACGCGCGACGAGGCGACCGGCGAACGCCTGGACAATCTGGAAGATCCGTTCCGGCTCTATCGCTGCCACACCATCATGAACTGCACCAAGACCTGTCCGAAGAGCCTCAATCCGGCAAAGGCGATCGCCGAGATCAAGAAGCTGATGGTGGAGCGGCGCTAGGCGATCGCTTCAGAACGCCGGTGGTGAGGCGCGTCACAAAGTTGCGCGCCGCCGCTGACAATTTTCCTGTGAGCCTGTATGGTGCCGGGGCTTTTCCGGCAGGCTTTCCGCCCGGCTTTCCGGGGCGCGGCGATCACGCCATGATCGGGCCTATTTTCGTCGCACGCCTGCCGCATTCCCACACCACGTTTCGCGATCTTAGAAAGAAAGACCGTACTCCATGACAGCGATATCGAAGGCCAGCTTCTCAGGAAGGCTCCGCGCCGGAGCCGTGGCCCTGGGCCTGGCCGGCCTGCTGGCGCTCGCCGCCTGCGACAAAGGCCCAGACCAGGCGGCGGTCGCCGCGCAGCTCAAGGGCGATGTGGAAGCCCAGCTCAAGATCATCGAGGGCAGCGCCGTCCCGCAATCGATCAGCCACACCGGCGTCACCGTCACGCCGGTCGACAAGGAGAGCTACCAGGTCACGATCGAAGGCCTGAAATTCCAGCCGAGCCCCGAAGGCTATCTGGATATCGGCACGCTCTCTTATGTGGCGAAGCCGAAGGACGAGACCAGCTACGAAGTCTCCGACCTGAAGGTTGCCCCGGAGCTTCCGTTCAAGGGCGCCGACGGCAAGGAGAAGGGCAAGCTCGCCGTGACCACCAAGTCCTTCCAGGGCCTGTGGTCCAGGGACGTCGGCAATCTGGTGAAGGCGGAGGGCGAATTCGCCGACATCGTCGCCACCGACACCGAGGGCGCCGATCTCCGCATCGCCGGCTTGAAATTCGCCGGCGAGCTGACGGACAAGGGCAGCGGCCTGTACGATTCCACGGGCTCCGCGACGGTCACCGGTTTTGCCATCAAGGAAAGCGCCAGCGACGGCCTCTTCAGCATCAAGGACTTGCAGGTCAACGGCACCTACGAAGGGATCAAGCTCAAGGAGTATCAGGCGGCGGCGCAGAAGTACCAGGAGCTGCTCGCCAAGCAGATGTCCGTGACCGAGGGCGGCCAGCCCGCCACCCTGACGCCGGAAGAAGCGAAGGCCCTGGCCGACGCGGTCGCGGCCATGGCGGCGTCGATCAAGGGCGGCGAAGGCAAGTTCGTCTTCAACGGCAGCAGCTATGCGGAGGCGGGTGCCACGCCCTTCGCGCTGGAGACGCTGAGCCTCAGCTCTCGCCTGGACGGCATCAACCAGGAGAAGGCGAACTTCAATTTCGACGTGGCGCATAAGGGCCTGGTGATCAACGAGCCCGAAGCCTCGGGCCCGCTGGCCAAGGGCATCCTGCCCAGGGACGGCAATCTCGGCCTCAAGGTCACCGACATCCCGAGCAAGGATCTGGTGAAGGTCTTGGCCGACAATTTGCCGGGCATGATGTCCGCCGACAGTACCATGGCGGAGGCCAATGCCATGGCGATGCTGGTGGCGCTGCAGGCCGTCCTGCAGACCTCCGGCGCGAAGATCGAAGTGACGCCGTCCGCGATCACCGCCGACGTGACGGAAGTGAAGGCGGATGGCAATTTCAACGTCTCGCCGCAGGCGGTGATGGGCATTGCCGGCGCGCTCAACATCGCGTGGACGGGCCTTGATGAGGTGATGGCGCTGGCGCAGGCCAACCCCGCCGAGCCGAATTCCGCCGACGTCAGCAGCGCGGTCGCCATGCTGATGCAGTTCGCCAAGCGCGAGACCGGCGCCGACGGCAAGCCGGTCGATAAATTCCTGATCGAGGTCAAGGAGACCGGCGAGCTCACGGTGAACGGCAACCCGATGTAGGTTGCCGCACCGCTCTCATATGATCGCGTGACGAAGCCGCGCCGAAGATCATCGGCGCGGCTTTTTCATGCGCGATGGAAATGACGCGCGCCGGAGAATCGATCCGCGACCGGCGCGATCTGTTGCATCGATGACTCAGTGCTGCGACGAAAAAGCGACGCATCGCACGACCGCGAATCACTTACGTGTGGTCAAGTGACGCAAAATGTGATGTGATATGCGCAACATGCATATTGACCGAGTCGCCGCTTACACTGTGTCTGACGCGCTGGTCTCTTCAGCCCTCGAAGACGGACCCCTGCCGCGCTACCGCGCCATGCAACGCGCGGGGGCGCTGGCCCATGATTTCGCGCAAGAACTGGCGGCGGAAAAACTCCAGTCGCTGTGGAAGGCGCTGAAGAACTACAGGCCCCAACTCATTCGGGGGGAGAAGAGCGGCGGCTGGCGCGAGCGTCTCGGCCTGGCGCGGCGGCGCGAGATGGATGCGCCGCAGGGCCTCTATATCTTCGGCCCCGTCGGGCGCGGCAAATCCATGCTGATGGATCTGTTCTTCGCCACTGCGCCGATCGCGGAAAAACGCCGGGTGCATTTCCATGCCTTCATGATCGAGGTGCAGGAGACCCTGCATCGCTGGCGCCAGGAAAAGGGCAAGCAGGACGACGTCATCGGCAAGCTGGCGGACAAGGTCGCCGGCGAGGCAACGCTGCTCTGCTTCGACGAATTCCACGTCACCAACATCGCCGACGCCATGATCCTCGGCCGCCTGTTCGAGGCGCTGTTCGAGCGGGGCGTGGTGGTGGTCGCGACCTCCAACTGGGAGCCCGACGATCTCTACAAGGACGGGCTGCAGCGCGACCGCTTCCTGCCCTTCATCGCGCTGATCAAGGAAAAGCTCGACGTGCTGGAACTGGATGCCGCGCGGGATTACCGCCTGCAGCGCATCAAGGACATGCGCGTCTATCATTATCCGCTGGGCGACCTGGCCGCGCGTCACATGCGCGAGGCCTTCCATCGCCTGACCGGCGGCGCGGAGCCGCGGCGCGGCAGCCTGATCGTGCAGGAGCGCAGGCTGGAGATCGCGCGCCACGCCGAAGGCGTTGCCTGGTTCGACTTCGAGGAATTGTGCGCGCGGCCGCTCGGCGCCGCCGATTACCTCGCAATCGCGACACATTTCAACACTGTGTTAATTGATGGCGTGCCACGTTTGTCGCCGGACCTGCGCGACCAGGCCCGCCGCTTCGTCAATCTCATCGATGCGCTGTACGAGCATCGCACCACAACCATCATCGCGGCGGCGGATGCACCGGAGCGGCTTTATCCGGCGGGCGACGGGTCTTTTGAGTTCCAGCGCACCGTCTCGCGCCTGAACGAAATGCAGTCCGTCGACTACCTGCAGCGACCGCATTTGACGTGAGATTGCGTGACGCAAAATGCCGAATGTGGTTAACGCTTGCTCTTGGGTTAAAATGAGGGTATTAACACAACACCTAGTATTCTGCGCAATGGGGCAATCCGTGCTGCCGGAATTAATGGTGGCAATGCGTAATCGGGTCCAGGGTTCTTAATGGCACGCAAGAAAATCGCGCTGGTTGGCGCCGGACAGATCGGTGGAACGCTCGCCCTTCTCGCTGGACTGAAGGACCTCGGCGACGTCGTCCTGTTCGATGTCGTCGAAGGCGTCCCCCAGGGCAAGGGGCTGGACATCGCGCAGGCGGCCCCGGTCGAGGGCTTCGACGCGACCTATGTCGGCGCCAACAAGTACGACGCGCTGAAGGGCGCCGATGTGGTGATCGTCACCGCCGGCATCCCGCGCAAGCCGGGCATGTCGCGCGACGACCTCATCGCGACCAATGCCAAGGTGGTCAACACCGTCGGCACGAACATCAAGAAATATTGTCCGAAGGCCTTCGTCATCGTCATCACCAACCCGCTCGACGTGATGGTGTATGTGATGCAAGAGGCGTCGGGCCTGCCGGCCAATCGCGTGGTCGGCATGGCGGGCGTGCTCGATTCCGCCCGCTTCCGCCATTTCCTGGCGCAGGAATTCAAGGTCTCGGTCGAGGATGTGACCGCCTTCGTGCTGGGCGGCCATGGCGACACGATGGTGCCCATGGTGCGCTATTCCACGGTCGCCGGCATCCCGCTGCCCGATCTGATCAAGATGGGCTGGACCACCAAGGAAAAGATCGACGCGATCGTGCAGCGCACCCGTGACGGCGGCGCCGAGATCGTCAATCTGCTGAAAACCGGGTCGGCGTTCTATGCGCCGGCTTCTTCCGCCATCGCCATGGCGGAGTCCTTCCTGAAGGACAAACGGCGAGTTCTGCCCTGTGCCGCCATGCTGAATGGCGAATACGGGGTGAAAGGGCTCTATGTCGGCGTGCCGGTCATCATCGGCGCGAACGGCGTGGAGAGAGTGGTCGAGATCGATTTGAACAAGGCCGAGAAGGCCATGTTCGACAAGTCGGTCGCGGCCGTTAGGGGCCTCATCGATGTGGTGAGGAAGCTTCAAAGAGGAGAGAAACAATGACGAGTATCGCTTTGGCGGCCAAGAAGGCTGCTAAGAAGAAGGGTGCGAAGAAGGCCGCTTCGAAGAAGCCGGCCAAGAAGAAGGCCAAAAAGAAGTAGGCCTTTCCGATTCGCTACTAGCAATCGGCTAGCGACGGCGGCAGTCCCGAACGCCCACCTACCAAGGTCGGTAAGGCCACAAACGGCTTGAACCGGACGCAGAGATGGGTAAATTCGGATTGCTGCATCACAGCAATCCCTGGACTGCCGCTGTCGCCCGCTTTCCCCAAGTCAAAAAGACTTGGCTTCTCAAGTATCTGGAGTCAGGGTTTCAGCGGATGCGCCCAGCATCACAGCGCCCGTCATTGCGGCGCAGTAACTGAAGGCCCGGACATGAATATCCACGAATATCAGGCGAAGGGGTTGCTCGCCAAATTTGGCGTCGGCGTCCTTTCCGGTCACGTTGCCTACACGCCCGACGAAGCCGTCGAGGCGGCGAAGAAGCTCGGCGGGTCGGTCTGGGTCGTGAAGGCCCAGATCCATGCCGGCGGCCGCGGCAAGGGCGGCGGCGTCAAGGTCGTCAAATCCATGGACGACGTGCGCGAGACCGCCAAGCGCATGATCGGCATGAACCTGGTGACGCACCAGACCGGGCCCAAGGGCAAGCTGGTCAAGCGCATCTATGTGGAGAGCGGCTGCGACATCAAGCGCGAGCTTTATCTCGGCATGCTGGTGGATCGCGCCACCTCGCGCATCACCATCATGGCCTCGACCGAGGGCGGCGTGGAGATCGAAGAGGTCGCCGCGAAGCACCCGGAAAAGATCCTGAAGGTGGCGGTCGATCCGGCCTCCGGCATCCAGCCCTTCCACGCGCGCCAGATCGCCTTCGGCCTCGGCCTCGAGGGCAACCAGATCGGCTCCTGCACCAAGTTCATCCTGGCCATGTACAAGGCCTTCGTCGACCTCGATTGCTCGATCGTGGAGATCAACCCGCTGGTGGTGACCGGCGCCGGCGAGGTCATCGCGCTCGATGCCAAGATGAACTTCGACGACAACGCGCTGTTCCGCCACAAGGACGTGGAGGCGATGCGCGACGAGGACGAGGAAGACCCGGCCGAGCTCGAGGCCGGCAAGCACAGCCTCAACTACATCAAGCTCGACGGCAATATCGGCTGCATGGTCAACGGCGCCGGCCTCGCCATGGCGACCATGGACATCATCAAGCTCTATGGCGGCACGCCGGCGAACTTCCTGGATGTCGGCGGCGGCGCGACGAAAGAGCGCGTGACGACGGCCTTCAAGATCATCCTCAGCGATGCGAATGTCGAAGGCATCCTGGTCAACATCTTCGGCGGCATCATGCGTTGCGACGTCATCGCCGAAGGCGTCATCGCCGCGGCGCGCGAGGTCAGCCTGCATGTGCCGCTGGTGGTGCGCCTGGAAGGCACCAACGTGGAGCTGGGCAAGAAAATTCTGGCGCAATCGGGCCTGCCGATCCTCAGCGCCGACAATCTGGCGGACGCCGCCGAAAAGATTGTCAAAGCGGTGAAGGAGGCCTGAGGTCATGGCGGTTCTGGTCGGCAAGGATACCAAGGTCATCTGCCAGGGCTTCACTGGCGCGCAGGGCACCTTCCATTCGGAGCAGGCGATCGCCTATGGCACGCGCATGGTGGGCGGCGTCACCCCGGGCAAGGGCGGCACCACGCATCTGGACCTGCCGGTGTTCGACACGGTGGCGGAGGCGGTCGCCAAGACCGGCGCCAATGCCAGCGTCATCTATGTGCCGCCGCCGTTCGCCGCCGACGCCATCCTGGAGGCGATCGATGCCGGGATCGAGCTGGCGGTCTGCATCACCGAGGGAATCCCTGTCCTCGACATGGTCAAGGTGAAACGGGCCCTCTCCGGCAGCCGCACCCGCCTGGTCGGCCCCAACTGCCCGGGCGTCATCACGCCGGGCGAGTGCAAGATCGGCATCATGCCCGGTCATATCCATAAGCGGGGCAAAATCGGCATTGTTTCCCGCTCCGGCACGCTTACCTATGAGGCGGTGGCGCAGACCACCGCCGCCGGCCTGGGACAAACGACCTGTATCGGCATTGGTGGCGATCCGGTTAACGGCACCAACTTTGTTGACTGTTTGGAAATGTTCTTGGGCGACGATGAAACCCAGGGGATCGTCATGATCGGCGAAATCGGCGGCACAGCCGAAGAGGACGCAGCCGATTTCCTGAAACATGATCGGCGTAAGAAGCCCGTGGTCGGCTTCATCGCCGGCGTCACCGCGCCTCCGGGCCGCCGCATGGGTCATGCGGGGGCGATCATCTCCGGCGGCAAGGGGGGGGCCGGCGACAAGATCGCCGCCATGAAGTCCGCCGGCATCCACGTGGCGGACTCGCCCGCCAGCCTCGGCTCCACCATGCTGAAGGCGATGGGCCGCTAGAGTTTCTACCGCCAGACTTCACGAGGGGAAGGGGACGGCGGTTGGTGCAAGGGGGCGGATCGTTGTTCGCGCGGATCGGGCGCGGATGAGCCGCCTCCGGTTCTCGGTTTAGGGACAGGGCCGTCGCCCGATCGCGGTCCGTTAAGGCGAGCGATCCATGAGTGCCAATCCTGCCAGCGCCCTGTCGGGCCCGAACGCCCCCTTCATCGAAGAGCTTTATGCGCGCTATCTGGAGCATCCGGAGCAGGTCGATCCGTCCTGGCGCAAGTTCTTCTCGGAACTGCAGGACGAAAGCGATCTTGCGCTGAACGACATCCGTGGCGCCTCCTGGGCGCCGCGCGCGCGCTCCGTCGAGATCGCGCGCGAGGACGGCAACGGCCACGATTACGCCTATGCCGACGAAACGGCACCCGTCCGCTCCGCCCGGCCGCAGGATCTGAAGCGCGCCGCCCGCGATTCGCTCCGCGTCATGATGCTGATCCGCGCCTATCGCGTGCGCGGCCATCTGGAAGCCAGCCTCGACCCGCTGCAGCTGAAGCCGCGCGAGAAGCACGCCGACCTCGACCCGCGCACCTACGGCTTCACCGAAGCCGACATGGACCGCGAGATCCAGATCGACAACATCCTTGGCTACGAGAGCGCGACCCTGCGCCAGATCGTCCATGTGCTGCGCCAGACCTATTGCGGCAATGTCGGCGTCGAATACATGCACATCCAGGATCCGGACCAGCGCAAGTGGCTGCAGATGCGGATCGAGGGCAGCCGCAACCAGCGCGAATTCACCGACCGCGGCAAGATCGCGATCCTGGAGCGGCTGACCGCGGCCGAGATGTTCGAGAAGTTCCTGGACAAGAAATATACCGGCACCAAGCGTTTCGGCCTGGATGGCGGCGAGACCACGATCCCGGCGCTGGAGCAGATCATCAAGCGCGGCAGCCAGCTCGGCGTGAAAGAGGTGGTGATCGGCATGGCGCATCGCGGGCGCCTGAACGTGCTGGCCAACTTCATGAACAAGCCCTTCTCGGCGATCTTCTCCGAGTTCCAGGGCAATGCGGCGAACCCCGAGGACGTGCAGGGCTCGGCCGACGTCAAATACCATCTCGGCACCTCGGCGGACCGCGAGTTCGACGGCCGCGTGGTGCATCTGTCGCTGACCGCCAACCCGTCGCATCTGGAAGCGGTCAACACCGTGGTGCAGGGCAAGGTCCGCGCCAAGCAGCGCCAGCGCAACGACAAAAGCTCGGAAGAGGTGATGGGCCTGCTGCTGCACGGCGACGCCGCCTTTGCCGGCCAGGGCTTGGTGCCGGAATCGCTCGATATGTCCGAGCTCGACGGCTACAAGACCGGCGGCACCATCCATTTCATCACCAACAACCAGATCGGCTTCACCACCAGCCCGACCGCAGCGCGTTCCAGCCCTTATTGCTCCGACGTCGCCAAGGGGGTGCAGGCGCCGATCTTCCACGTGAACGGCGACGACCCGGAATCGACGCTGCATGTCGCGCGCCTGGCCATGGAGTTCCGCCAGGAATTCAAATGCGACGTGGTCATCGACATGTTCTGCTATCGCCGCTTCGGCCATAACGAGAGCGACGAGCCGGCCTTCACCCAGCCGCTGATGTACAAGAAGATTGCGACCCACCCGACCACGCGGCAGATCTATGCCGACCGCCTGGTGGAAGAAGGCACGCTGACCCGCGAGGAGGTCGACGGCATCATCGAAGAGTTCCAGAAGCGCCTGGATTCGGAATTCGAAGCTGCGAGTTCCTATCGCCCCAACAAGGCCGACTGGCTGGAAGGCGCCTGGTCCGGCCTGGGTCTCGCCACCAGCGACGACCGGCGCGGCGAGACGGCGGCGGAGATGGAAGCCTTGCAGGAGGTCGGCAAGGCGTTGACCACCGTGCCGGCGACTTTCAACGTCAACCGCAAGATTGCCCGCCAGCTCGCGGTCAAGGAGCAGATGTTCAAGACCGGCGAAGGCATCGACTGGGCGACCGGCGAGGCTTTGGCTTTCGGCACCCTCCTGAAGGAAGGCTATTACGTCCGCCTGTCGGGCCAGGATTGCAAGCGCGGCACCTTCTCGCAGCGCCACGCGGTGTTGGTGGACCAGGAGAGCGAGGCCGAATACATCCCGCTGAACAACATCGGGGCCGGCCAGGAGACCTTCGAGGTCATCAACTCGCCGCTTTCGGAAGCCGGCGTGCTCGGCTTCGAATACGGCTTCAGCCTGGCCGACCCGAAGGCCTTGGTGCTGTGGGAGGCGCAGTTCGGCGACTTCGCCAACGGCGCGCAGGTGATCATCGACCAGTTCATCTCGTCCGGCGAATCCAAGTGGCTGCGCATGTCGGGCCTCGTCATGCTGCTGCCGCACGGCTATGAGGGGCAGGGGCCGGAGCATAGTTCCGCAAGGCTGGAGCGCTATCTCCAGCTCTGCGCCGAGGACAATCTGCAGGTGGTGAACTGCACCACGCCGGCCAACTATTTCCACGCCCTGCGGCGGCAGATGCGGCGCAACTTCCGCAAGCCGCTGATCGTCATGACGCCGAAATCGCTGCTGCGCCACAAGCTGGCGGTGTCGAAGCTCTCCGAGTTCGGCCCCGGCTCCAGCTTCCACCGCATTTTGTGGGACGACGGCAAGGTTGCGCCGGACAAGGACATCAAGCGCGTCGTGCTGTGCAGCGGCAAGGTCTACTACGATCTGTTCGAGGAGCGCGAGAAGCGCGAGATCCAGAACGTGCACATCCTGCGCTGCGAGCAGCTCTATCCGTTCCCGTCGAAGCCGCTGAAGACCGAGCTGGCGCGGTTCCCGGGCGCCGAGGTGGTGTGGTGCCAGGAAGAGCCGAAAAACATGGGCGCCTGGACGACGGTGCTGCCGGAGATCGAGGCGGTGATGGCCGATATGGGCCTGAAGCAGCAGAGGTTGCGCTATGTCGGCCGCCCGGCGGCGGCGTCGCCGGCGACCGGATTGCTGCGGCGGCATTTGAAGGAACAAGCGGCGCTCTGCGAAGAAGCGCTGGTGGTTTGACCCGCCGCGCCCGGCCCGAACTGGTCGGACCGCGCGGCTGAAGGAGAGCGTAGATGGCGACACCCATTGTTGTGCCGGGTCTCGGCGAATCGGTGACCGAAGCCACGGTCGCAAAGTGGATGAAGAATGTCGGTGATCCGGTGAAGGCGGACGAGCCGCTGGCCGAACTGGAGACCGACAAGGTCACGCAGGAATTGTTCGCGCCCGCCGCCGGCACCTTGGCGGAGATCATCGCCCCGGCCGGCAGCACCGTCGCCATCGGCGCAATCATCGGCCAGATTTCCGAAGGCGCGGTTGCCGCGGCCCCCGCGCCGAAGCCGGCGGCAGCTCCTGCCGCCGCACCGGCCCCAGCCCCGACGGCTGCGCCCGCACCGGCTGCGGCGCCCGCGTGGGCTGCTGCACCGGCCGCCGTCGCGGATAGCGGCCCGGCCGTGCGCAAGCTGGTTGCGGAGAGCAACGTCGATCCCGCCGCGATCGCCGGCACCGGCAAGGACGGCCGCCTGACCAAGGGCGACGTGGTCGCGCATCTGGCGAAGCCGGCGGCTCCGCAAGCTTCCCCCGCGCCGCAGCCTCCCGCGGCGCGTCCCGCGCCGCCGCCTGAGCAGCCCCATGTGCCCCGCGCTTTGGCGCCGCTGGAAGAGCGCGTGCCGATGTCGCGCCTGCGCCGCCGCATCGCCGAGCGCCTGAAGCAGGCGCAGAACACCGCCGCCATGCTCACCACCTTCAACGAGGTGGACATGGGCGCAGTGATGGCGCTGCGCGAGCAGTACAAGGACAGTTTCGAGAAGCGCCACAAGGTGAAGCTCGGCTTCATGGGCTTCTTCGTGAAGGCGGCGATCCAGGCGCTGAAGGAGATCCCGGCCGTCAATGGCGAGATCGACGGCAACGACATCATCTTCAAGAACCACTATGACATCGGCGTCGCCGTCGGCACCGAGCAGGGCTTGGTGGTGCCGGTGGTGCGCGACGCCGACAAGATGAGCCTGCCGCAGATCGAGGCCAAGATCGGCGAGCTGGGCAAGCGCGCCCGCGACGGCAAGCTGGCGCTGGAGGACCTGCAAGGCGGCACCTTTACCATCTCAAACGGCGGCGTCTATGGCTCGCTGATGTCGACGCCGATCCTGAACACGCCGCAATCCGGCATCCTCGGCATGCACAAGATCCAGCAGCGGCCCATGGCGGTGGGCGGCAAGGTCGAGATCCGGCCGATGATGTATCTGGCCTTGAGCTACGATCACCGCATCATCGACGGGCGCGAGGCCGTCACCTTCCTGGTGCGCATGAAGGAATGCCTCGAGGATCCGCAGCGCCTGATTCTGGAACTCTGACAGCCATGGCGGGGAAGACGGGAACCGCCCGGAAAGCGGCGGCGAAAAAGGCTGCGCCCAAGGCGGCGAAAGCGCGGGTCGCCAAGACATCTGTCAAAGCAGGCCGGCGCGGCAAGGTTCCCTACTACAACCAGACCACGGGCTTTACCTGCGGGCCTTCGTCGCTGCTGATGGCGATGAAGACGCTGGCGCCGAAATCCGATTTCTCCCGCGCGCACGAGCTGCAGCTTTGGCGCGAGGCGACGACCATTTTCATGGGCGGACCGCATCACGGCGGCTGCGGCGCCACCGGCCTCGCCTTGGCGGCGCATCGCCGCGGCTTCCGGGCGGAGGTGTGGGTCAATCACAAGGGCGCGCTGCTCAGCACGCGGCCCAAGGAGAAGGCCCGCACCGAAGTGATCGAAGAGCTGGACCGCGCCGATCGCAAGGAGATGAAGCGCCTCGGCATCCCGTACAGGATCGGCGCGCTCGAGATCGACGATCTGAAGCGGGCGATCGACGACGGCGCGATGCCCATCGTGCTGGTCAACATGGAATATATCCACCAGGACCCGACCGCCCATTGGGTGGTGGTGACCGGCGTGGATGACGATCATGTCACGGTCAACGACCCCTGGATCTCGCGCGACAAGGGGCATACGGCCAAGACGGTGACCGATTACGCGGTGCCGCGGTCGGAATTCCCGGCGATGACGACCTATGGAAAGCGCAAGGAACGCGCGACCGTGCTGATCCGGTGCGGCTGAAGCAGCGGAGCATAGAGATGGCGGAACAGAGCTTCGACGTGGTGGTGATCGGCGGCGGCCCGGGCGGCTATGTCTGCGCCATCAAGGCCGCGCAACTGGGGCTGAAGACCGCCTGCGTGGAAAAGCGCGGTTCCCTCGGCGGCACCTGCCTCAATGTCGGCTGCATCCCGTCCAAGGCCCTGCTGCAGAGCTCGCATCATTACGAGATGGCGCGGCACGACCTCGCCAAGCACGGCGTGAAGATCGCCAACGCGGAGCTCGACTTCAAGACCCTGATGGATCGCAAGGACAAGGTTGTCGGCGAGTTCACCAAGGGCATCGAGTTCCTGTTTCGCAAGAACAAGGTCACCTATCTGAAGGGCATGGGCCGCCTGGTCGGCAACGGCCAGGTCGAGGTCATCGCGGAGGGCGGCGCCGCCGAGAAGGTGACGGCGAAGAACATCGTCATCGCCACCGGCTCGGAAGTCACGCCGCTGAAGGGCGTCGACATCGACGAGAAGGCGATCGTCTCCTCCACCGGCGCGCTGGCGCTGGAGAAGGTGCCGGACCATCTGGTGGTGATCGGCGGCGGCGTGATCGGGCTGGAACTGGGTTCGGTCTGGCGGCGTCTCGGCGCCAAGGTGACGGTGGTGGAGTTCCTGGATCGCATCGTCGCCAATATGGATGCCGAGACCGGTGCCTCCTTCCAGAAAATCCTGACCAAGCAGGGCATCGAGTTCAAGCTCGGCACCAAGGTGACGGCGGCCAAGCAGGAGAAGGGCAAGGTCACGCTGACCCTGGAGCCCGCCAAGGGCGGCGCCGCGGAACAGCTCGTCGGCGACGTGGTGCTGGTGGCGATCGGCCGCCGGCCCTATGTCGACGGTCTTGCTTTGGAATTCGCCGGCGTGAAGCTGGACGACAAGCGCCGCGTCGCGGTGGACGATCACTATCGCACCAACGTGGCCGGCATCTATGCCATCGGCGACGTGATCCACGGCCCGATGCTGGCGCACAAGGCGGAAGAGGAAGGCATCGCGGTGGCGGAGATCATCGCCGGCCAGGCGGGCCATGTGAATTACGAGACCTGCCCCAACATCGTCTATACGTGGCCGGAGCTGGCCAGCGTCGGCAAGACCGAGGAGGAGCTGAAGGCCGCCGGCATCCAATACAAGGTCGGCAAATATCCGTTCCTCGCCAATTCCCGCGCCAAGGCCAATGCCGACATGGACGGCCAGGTGAAGATCCTGGCCGACGCGACGACCGACCGCGTGCTGGGCGCGCACATCGTCGGCCCGGATGCCGGCAACCTGATCCACGAAGTCGCCATGGCGATGGAATTCGGCGCCTCGTCCGAGGATGTCGCCCGCGCCTTCCACGGCCACCCGACCTTGAACGAAGCAATCAAGGAAGCGGCCATGGCGGTGACGGGAAAGCCGATCCACATCTAGCAGCGCGCTGAATGGCTGATCTGTGGGAACTTCGCGTCCGGCTGTTGTTGTCGATCCAACGCGCCTTGCTGGGGCACGCGACACCGAACATCCGCGCCG
>DASZQC010000567.1:0-6492 GCA_035549815.1 Dongiaceae bacterium | reverse complement strand
CCAGCGCCTGCACGCGATGGCCATGCACGCCGCCCATCCAGGACAGCGTCGCGGGATGGCCGTCCAGCACCGTCACGATGCGCGCATTGCGATCGAGCGGCGCCAGCAGGCGCTCGATATGCGATGTCTCGTCGCGGCCATGCTGCTGCGCGGTCTGCGCCGCCTTCCAGCCGGCATTCAGGCGGTCGGCGGAAGTCACCGCCAGCAATCCCGCACCGGGGAAATGCCGCAGCAACTCCCCCATGGCCGTCGCCGCTTCCGGCGCCACGGCGCCGGTGAAGGCGATGGCGAGCGACGCGCCCACCGCCGGCTCGCGCATCCAATAGCCGCCCCGGATGATGCCTTCGCGCAATTCCGGACTCATCGGCCGCAGCACCTGGTCGACCGGCCGCGTCGACAAACGCAGATAGACCGAGCCGCCGTCCCGCTCATGCAACCAGGCATCGCCTTTCGACTCTTTGGGCGCGCGCTGGATGTATTCCAATGCCCATTCCAGGATCACGGCCAGCTCGTCGACATAGGACGGCTCGAAGCTGGCGATGCCGTCCTGGGCCATGCCGATCAGCGGCGTGCCGATGGATTGGTGCGCCCCACCCTCCGGCGCCAGGGTGATGCCCGACGGCGTCGCCACCAGGATGAAGCGCGCATCCTGGTAGCAGGCATAGTTCAGCGCATCGAGGCCGCGGGCGATGAAGGGATCGTAGAGCGTGCCGATCGGCAGCAGCCGCTCGCCGAACAGAGAGTGGCTGAGGCCCATGGCCGCCAGCATCAGGAACAGATTGTTCTCCGCGATGCCAAGTTCGATATGCTGCCCGCCCGGCCCCTTGCCCCAGCGCTGCGCCGACATCAGCTTCCGCGTCTGGAACACGTCCTCGCTGGCCTGCATGGAAAACACGCCGCGCCGGTTCACCCATGGGCCGAGGTTGGTCGAAACCGTCACGTCCGGCGATGTCGTGACGATATGCTTCGCCAGCGGACCATCGGCGCGGGCGATCTCCGCCAGGATCTGGCCGAAGCCCTGCTGCGTCGACATGGCGCCCTTGATCTGCGGCAGCGGCAACCGACCGACCGGCACCGCATCGGTGCGCATCCGGCGCGTGCCGCGCGCGTTGAACGGCGTCTGCTTCAGCAGGCTTTCAAATTCCGCCTCGCTGCGATTGAGGCCGGCATTCTTCGACCATTCCTGCCCGTCCAGGATGTTGTTCGCCGCCTTGAAGCCCTGCATCTGCTCCGGCGTCATCAGGCCGGCGTGATTGTCCTTGTGCCCGGCCAGCGGCAGCCCCTTGCCCTTGATTGTGTAACAGATGAAGCAGACCGGCTGATCCGTCTCACCGGCTTGCGTGAAGGCTTCCAGCAAGGTCTCCAGGCAATGCCCCGCCAAATCGGTCATGGTGGCGACCAGCTCATCGTCCTTCATCTCGGCGATCAGCTTCAGCGCGGCCGGATCCTGCACATCCTCCTGCAACTGCGCGCGCCAGGCGGCGGCGCCCTGGAAGGTCAGCGCCGAATAGAGCGCGTTGTCGCAGGCGTCGATCCAGTCGGTGATCGCCGGGCCGCCCGGCTGCGCCTGCAGCGCGCGCAGGCGCTTGCCGTATTTCAGCGTGACGACGCGCCAGCCCATGTTGTCGAAGACGGTGGTCAGCTTGCCGGTCAGCGGCGCGTGGATCACTGCATCCAGGCTCTGGCGGTTGTAGTCGATGATCCACCAGGTGTTGCGCAGATCGTGCTTCCAGCCTTCGATCAGCGCTTCGTAGATGTTGCCCTCGTCCAGCTCCGCATCGCCGACCAGGGCCACCATGCGTCCTTCGGGCCAGGCCTTTCCCCAGCCATGGGCGTGGATATAGTCCTGCACCAGGCTGGCGAAGGACGTCATCGCGACGCCCAATCCGACCGAGCCGGTGGAGAAATCGACGTCGTCGATGTCCTTGGTGCGTGACGGATAGCTTTGCGCGCCGCCATAGGCACGGAAATTCTTCAGCTTCTCCAGAGTCTGGTTGCCCAGCAGATACTGGATCGCATGGAACACCGGCGAGGCATGGGGCTTCACCGCCACGCGGTCCTGCGGCCGCAGGATGGCGAAATAGAGCGCCGTCATGATGCTGACCAGCGACGCGGACGAGGCCTGATGGCCGCCGACCTTCAGACCATCCTCGTTGTCACGCTCATGATTGGCGTTGTGGATGATCTGGGTGGAGAGCCAGAGCACCTTGCGCTCGATGTCCTTCAGGACGTCGAGCGTGAATGGCTGTGCGATCTCGTCACTCTTCTCGGCAATCTGCGGCATGCGCTCCCCTCTTCATCGTCCCCGTCGTCATCACCGGGCTTGACCCGGCGATCCAAGTTTCCGTTCGCGTGCCCGCCGCGGATTTGGATTGCCGGGTCAAGTCTGGCAATGACGGTCGTTGTTATCCAGTCTCACGCCTCCGCCATCGCCTGGTCGATGTCGGCCAGCAGATCGCCCGGATCCTCGACGCCGATCGACAGGCGGATGGTGCCTTCGGTGATGCCGAGCGCGGCGCGCTCCGATGCCTTGATGCCGGAATGCGTGGTCGAGGCCGGATGGCAGATCAGCGATTCCGTGCCGCCCAAGCTGACCGCCAGCTTGATGAGCTGGATGCGATTGAGGATGCGGAACGCCGCGTCGCGCCCGCCCTTCACGGTGAAGGCGAAAGTCGAGCCGGCGCTGGTGCACTGCTTCTTGAATATCTCCGCTTCCCGCGTGCCGGGCTTCAGGAAACCCAGGTAGTTGACGTCCTCCACCTTGGGATGGTCGCGCAGGTGCTCGGCGATGATCCGGGCGCTTTCGTTGGAGCGCTGCATACGCAGGCTCAAGGTCTCCAGCGAGCGGCTGATCAGCCAGGCGCTGTGCGGGTCGAGCTGGGTGCCGAGCAGGCCGCGCAGCTTCAGCACCTTGGCCATCAAGTCGCTATGTCCCGCGACGGCGCCGGCGACGAGGTCGCTGTGCCCGGCCAGATACTTGGTCACCGAATAGGCGACCAGATCGGCGCCCTGCAGCATCGGCTTCTGATAGATCGGCCCCAGGAAGGTGTTGTCGACAACGAAAATCGGCTTGTGGCCGGTGCGCATCCCGTGCTGATGGCACTGTCCGCCGACCAGGGAAATGTCGATCAGCGTATTGGTGGGGTTGGCCGGCGTCTCGATCAGCACCATGCCGAGCTGGCCATGGCGCGCCGCCTCGTTCATGGCGGAGGTGATGCCCTCCATGCTCATGCCGTCGGTCATCGGCACCACGGTGATGCCCATTTCCGGGAAAAAGGTCGAGAACAGCGAGGATGTGCCGCCATAGATCGGCTTGCTCATCACCATCGACATGCCGGGCCGCAGGAAGGCGAGCGCGGCGGTGGTGATGGCCGACATGCCGCTGGAAAAGACCAGCGCCTGATCGGCCTCTTCCAGGATGGAGATGCGGTCTTCCAGAACTTCGAGGTTCGGATTGTTGAAGCGCGAATAGACCAGGCCCGAGGTCTCTTCCGCGTTCAGCTTCACCCGGCCGGAAGTCACGTCGAAGAAATGCGCGCCCTCTTCCGCGCTGCGGAAGGCGAAGGTCGAGCTCATGAACAAGGGCGGCTTCACCGCGCCCTCGGACAGCTTCGGGTCGTAGCCGTAGCTCATCATCAGCGTGTCGGGCTTCAGCTTGTGTTTGCCGACGAAGCGCTTGTGGTACGATTGCTGTTTCATGGCCGTCTCCCGACTCCTGATCTGGTGAACCACGCTACGCGGGACTTTGCGCAAAGAAGCGCCTATTTTTGCCCCGGAATTGACATTTCGGGCAAAATCCACTCAAAATGCGGTGAATGACGCAAAATACTGCCAATTCGCCGCTGGACGCCGTCGACCTGAAGATCCTGGCCGCGCTGCAGGAGAATTGCCGCATCACTCTAGCAGAATTGTCAGAGCATGTCGGGCTGTCGCAGTCGCCCTGCCTTCGCCGCTGGCGCCGGCTGGAGGAGGACGGCTACATCACGCGCTACACGGCGCTGGTGAATGCGCGCAAGCTCGGCCGCAAGATGATGGCCTTTGTCGAGATCAAGCTCGCCATCCACAGCGACGAGACGATCGAGGCGTTCGAGCGCGCGATCCGCCAGGCGCCGCAAGTGCAGGAATGCCATTTGATGACCGGCCAGCGAGATTATCTGCTGCGCGTGCTGGTCGACGATCTTGACGCCTATGACGACTTCGTGAAGACAGTCTTGCGCTCGGTCAGCAATATTAGCTCCATGGAAACCTCCTTCGCCCTGCACGAAGTCAAGGCGCTCACCCAAGCCTTCGAGATGCGTCCCGCTAAATAGCAGCATGAAGCCTCGTTCGCCCCGCAGCCTGTCGCTGACCCGCGAAATGATCGCGGCGCGCTTTCCCTGCCCCGTCACCGACGATCTCGGCGAGCACAAGATGCGGACCGAGGCGGAATGCGACGCCTATCTGGACCGCATCCTGCTGGACCATGACGAAGGCGATCTCTGGGTGTTCGGCTACGGCTCGCTGATGTGGAAGCCGGAAATGGAATTCGCCGAGACCCGGCCGGCGCTGCTCAACGGCTGGCATCGCCGCTTCTGCCTCTGGCAGTACCGCTGGCGCGGGTCCCGCAACAATCCCGGCCTGATGCTGGCGCTCGATCGCGGCGGCGCCTGCCGCGGCATGGCCTATCGCCTCGAAGCACCCGACGTCCGCGCCAAGGTCATCAAGGTCTGGCGGCGCGAGATGACCGGCAACGGCTACCTGCCGCGCTGGGTGAAACTCAAATCCGTGCAAGGACCGCTGCGCGGCCTGGTCTTCGTGGCGAACCCCGAGAGCGAGCGCTATGCCGGCCGCATTTCCGACGAACTGATCGCAGACCACATGGCGCACGCCTGCGGCGAAGCCGGTTCCAGCGCCGAATACCTGTTGCAGACCGTCCTGCGCTGCGAGGAACTCGGCATCCACGATCATTTCCTGTGGCGTTTGCAGGAACTGGTCGCGGAACGGATGGGCAGCGGCGCCGGATCGGTCTAGGCTGGAGTCCAACGCAGACCCGAAAGGTGCGACTTGGACCTCATCCTCTACGGCGCCCGCGAATCCGGACACTCCTACAAGGTGCGCCTGGCGCTGACCTTGATGCAGGTGCCGCACGAATATCGCCGCGTCGACATCGGCTTGCCGCATGAGCAGCGGCCGGCCGAGTTCCGCGCCGCGAGCAAATTCGGCGAGGTTCCGGTCCTGGTCGATCGCAGCCAGATCTATGTGCAGTCCGACGCCATCCTGCTGCATCTGGCGCAGCGCGAGCACAAATTCTTTGGCCGCGACGCGCTTGACCATGACCAGGTGCGCGAATGGCTGTTCTGGGAGGCGAACCGCATCGGCATCTCGGTGCCGAACCTGCGCTATGCCCTGCGCTGGCTGCCCGACACCAAGCCGGAGGTGCTGGACTGGCTGCGCGCCCGCGCGCTGGCCGACCTCGGCCGCATGAACGACGAGTTCTCAGGCCGCAAGTTCCTGCTGGGCGACTTTCCGACCGTGGCCGACATTGCCTGCTGCGGCTATCTCTACTGGCTGGACCAAGCCGGGCTCGACATCGTGCAATGGCCGGCGGTGGCGCGCTGGCTGGCCGACCTCAGCGCTCTGCCGGGCTGGAAGCATCCCTACGATCTTATGTGAGGAACCGCTCCGGCACGCCGAGCTCGGGCACCAGGCACAGCTCGCGGCGCCCGAACCAGCGATAGCGGTTGCGGGCGATCAAGTCATAAAGCGGGTCGAGCAGCCACGCCGGCAGGATATTGAAGACGCCGAGCCACGGCCACGGCGCGCGTAGATAGCGGACCATGCGCAGGAAACCGTGCGACTTCTGCAGGATCGCGCCGCCCTCCACCAAATAGAAGCTTTCGTAGCTCTGCGCTGGCAAGCCATTGCGCGCCAGGAATCCTTGTCCCGCCGGCGATTGAATGGCGAGGAAGCGCAGATGTCCGGCGGGATCGCGACCGAGCGCGAACTTCACCCAGCCGTGGCACAGATTGCAGGCGCCGTCGAACACCATCACCGGATGGCCGCACGCCATCTCCGTCACGCGTGGGTCGTGACCGATCGTCACCTGTTTCACGTGAAACTTTTTCTAGCCGCGTGACGGCCGCGCACGGAAGTGGCCCCGACGAACTCCACTGGGGCGCATGCGCTGGGCGACGCGGAACGGGTTGGGCAGGCGGTCGGTCAGGCTGCTGATGCGGCCCAGGATCTTCGGCACCTGCATCACCTCCTCGATGCGGCGATCGAGGAAAGCCCAGGTGTCGGCGCAATCGGCCGAGCGGTCGTTCAGCCAATAGAGCACGGTCGAGGAATAGACCCCGGCCAGCAGCGCACGCTTGGTGTAGAAATTGAAATCGGTGGCGGTATCGCCGGCCGCATACCACATGGCGTCGACCGTGCGATAGAGCAGCTTCAGCGCCAGCGCCGCGTTCTGCGGCATCGCCAGGAAGCTGCATGCCGACTTGATCGCCTCGCGGT
>DASZQC010000566.1:0-6837 GCA_035549815.1 Dongiaceae bacterium | reverse complement strand
CCGGGCGGATCGGCGCCGAGATTTCCGGCATCAGGCTCAACGGGTCGCTGCGACCGGGCGACGTCGCCGCCATCCGCCAGGCGTTGCTGGCGCATCGCGTCGTCTTTTTCCGTGACCAGGACCAGTTCGACGACGCGGCGCAGGAGGGTTTCTCCAATCTGCTCGGCACCCTGGTGCCGCATCCGACCGAGGCGGTGCGCGCCGGGTCCATGGGAATCCTGGAACTGGACGCCGCCGCCGGCAACGGCAAGGCGGACCAGTGGCATACCGACGTCACCTTCGTCGACGCCTATCCGCGCTATTCGGTGCTGCGCGCGGTGGTCATTCCCGCTTATGGCGGCGATACGCTGTGGGCGAACACAGTCGCGGCCTATCATGATCTGTCGCCGGAGCTGAAGGCGCTGGCGGAGAATCTGTGGGCGGTCCACACCAACAAATACGACTACGCCACGCACCATGTGCAGGCGACGGCGGCGGAGCAGGCGCATTACGAGAAGGTGTTCGCCTCGAACATCTACGAGACCGAGCATCCGGTGGTGCGCGTCCACCCCGAGACTGGCGAGAAGAGCCTGGTGCTGGGCCAGTTCTTCCAGCGCATGGTGGGACAGCGCCACACGGCTTCGACCGCCTTGTTCGATCTGTTCCAGAGCTTCATCACCAAGCCGGAGAACACGGTGCGCTGGAGCTGGCGCAAGAATGACGTCGCCATCTGGGACAACCAGGCGACGCAGCATTACGCGCTGAACGATTATGACGGCCAGAACCGCACCATGCGGCGCACCACGATCCTGGGCGAGGTCCCGGTCAGCGTCGATGGAAAGCGGTCGCGGATGATCCGCAGGCCAGAGGCGAGGTAGCGGCTACTTCACCGAGCCTGCCGTCAGGCCCTTCACGATATAGCGCTCCAGGAACACGCCGATGATGATCAGCGGCGTGATCGCGGCTGCCGACAGCGCGGCCATCGACCACCAGGAGATGCCCTGGGAGCCGGTCTGGCTGGCGACCATCACCGGCAGGGTCTTGGCATGGGTGCTGGTGAGGAGTGCGGCGAAGAAATACTCGTTCCAGCACAGGATGACCGACAGGATGAAGGACGCCACCATGCCCGGCAGCGCGATCGGCAGCACGATGCGCAGAAAGGCGCCCCAGACCGAGCAACCGTCCACCATCGCGGCCTGCTCCAGCTCGATCGGGATGGTGTCGAACTGGTCGCGCATGATCCAGATGACGATCGGCAGCACCGTCAGCGTATAGAGCAGGATCAGGCCGATGCGCGTGTCGAGGAAGGCGAGTTCCTTGTAGAGCACCAGGAACGGCATCGCCAGCACCACCGGCGGCAGGATGAGCTGTGACAGGAAGAAGAAGGAGATGTCCTTGTTCCGCATCCAGCCGAACCGGTAATCGAAGCGGGCGAGGCCGTAGGCGGCGCAGGAGCCGATGACGACGGCCAGCGCCGAGGCGCTGAGCGATGTGATGACGCTGTTCTCGAAGCGATTCAGGAACTCGTCGCGCACGGTGGAGATGTTGAAGATCGTATCGGGCGACAGGCCCAGCGAGCGCAGGCCGATCCAGTCCGGCACGTAATCGACCCACGGGATCAGGTGCCCCTTGGTGACATTCACTGCTTTCTTGAACGAGGTGGTGAAGGTCCAATAGATCGGGAACAGGCAGACAAAGGCCCAGATGATCAGCAGCGCGTAGATCATCACCTTGCCGGAGATGCGGCTGAAGCTTGCGCCGGCGCCTTGCCGGGCGTGCGCGCCGGCTCGGCCGGTGATGCGGGTCGTGCCGTGCGTCGAGGCGGTCATTGCGTCTTCTTCACCCAGCGGTTGGCGAGGCTCAGCAGCAGCGTGATGAAGATGATGATGAGGACGAGGTAGAACTCGGCCAGCATGGTGCCATAGCCGACATTGGCGCGGTCGCGATACTCGCGGAAGATGAAGGACGAGACCGTGTCGGTGGCGCCGCCCGGCCCGCCCGAGGTCACGTTGATAACGATGTCGGCCAGTTTCAACTGGAAGATGATGCGCAGCACGATGGCGGTGATGCTGACCGGCAGCATCAGCGGGAAGGTGATCTGCCAGAAGCTCTGCCACTTGGTGGCGCCGTCGACCTTCGCCGCCTCCGACAGCTCCTTCGGCAGGGCCTGCAGCCCGGCCAGCAGCATGATCATGATGAAGGGGATCCACACCCAGGCATCCATGGCGGCGATGCTGATCTTGGCGATCCAGGGTGAGGTGAAGAAGGCGGGATTGTCCCAGCCGATGAGACGCGCGAACTTGGAGATCGGGCCAAAGCGGTATTCCATCAGCGACTTGCCGATCATCCAGCTTACCGCCACCGGGCTCAGCATGAAGGGCAGGAGGAAGGCCACGCGGAAGAACTTGCGCGCGCGGATCTCCGCATTCAGCAACAGCGCCAGGCCGAAGGCGATCGCATATTGCACGAACACGGTCAGGACATAGAACACCATGTTGCCGAGCGCATTCCAGTAATAGGGATCGGCGAACAGGGCATAGAGATTCTTGAGGCCGCTGAACCGCCGCCCTTCGAACGAGCTCAGGTTCCAGTCGGTGAAGGCGATGTAGAGCCCGAAGAAGGTCGGGAAGATCACCATGGCAATGGTGAACAGCACCGCCGGCAGGACGAACAAGGCCTTCTTGCCGTCATTGCCGCGCATCCACACCTGGCCGACACCCAGCGCGATGCCCCACAGCACGTAGGCATAGAGCACCGGCTGCCAGGTCTCGAAGCCGAAGGTGATCGCGCCCATCTTGTAGAGCGTCTGCGCGCCGCAGAGCACGGCGAACAGGATCGTCGCGACCGTGATCAGACGCTTGCCGGCGATGCGCCGCGCACCTTCGGCGTTGCCGGTTTTCACGCTGGCTGTGATTGCTGCCGCTGCGTTCTGCACGTCGCTATCGTCAATCCCGGAGGTCGGAAAATCAAGGACCGGTGACGCGCCGCCGCGCCGCCGGTCCTTGGCTTCAGCTCAAATCCAGCTCAGAGGCCGAGCGAGGCCTTATAGAGCTTGATCTGGTTGTCACGGCCGATCTCGTCCGTGATCTTTTCCCAGGCGGCGGCGATACGGTCGGCGCCAGCCTGCGCGTCGGAACCACCGGACCAGATCTTGGTCAGTTCATCCTCGGCGATCGAGTAATACTGGAAGATGCCGGGGATGCGCGGCTCGATGGCCGCGTTCGGATGGTTGTAGGAGTTGGCTTCCGAATCCAGGTACGACTTGATGAACGCCTCGTCATAACCGGCCGCGACCCACTCCGACACGTTGAAGTGGCTGTTCCGGTAGGGCTGGAAGCCCGAAGGATAGGCCGCCGTCCACAGCGAGATATCCTTGCCGCCGAGATGCGCGGCCGCCGACCAGGCCGCCTTCTGCTTCTTGGAATCGCTGTCGACGCGGGCCATCACATAGATGCCCCAGCCGATATAGGCCATGTTCGGCGCGAAGTTCGGGCCGCTCGCCAGCTTGTCCCACTGGCCGGTTTTCGCGTTGTAGACGTCATCCGAGCCGGGCAGGATCGAGAAGCCGCAGACGTCGCCGACGACCGAGCTGTCGTTGGTCTTGGCGTTGGAGCCGACATCGCCCCACCACACGCACATGGAGCCGGTGCCGCCCAGGAACTGGGAGAAGCCGGTCGTGTTCGGGTCGGCGTTGAGCTGGTCCGCCGGCTCCGAGGGCAGCGCGTCGATCACGTCCTGGATCGCGCGGACCCAGGCCGGATTGTTGATGCGCGGCTTCATCGTGTCGGGATCGAACAGCCAGGCCTTGTCGTCCGGATGCTTGGCATAGGCGGTGGCGCGGCTGCCGAGGAAATAGAAGCCGAAGCCGCCCCACGGCTTGATCGGGTCGAGGAAGCCATAGGCGTCCTGGCCGGCGACCTGCTTGCCCTTCAGGAACTTGGTGACCTCCTGGACCTTCTGCCAGGTGGTCGGCACACCCCATTCACCCTGGTGACCCTCGGCTTTCCATGCCGCCGCGAGATCCGCGTCGGAGAAATAGTCGGTACGGTAGTTGAAGTTGTGACAGTCGCCATCGATGGAGATGCGATAGGTCTTGCCTTCCCAGGTGCCGACCGGCGCCTTCAGGTAGCCGACGTAATCGTCCATCTCGATCTGCGTCTTCACCCAGTCGGGCATCTCGGAGCAGAGGCCCTTGCCGCAGACGTCGCCTTCGAAGGGCGCGCCCATCTCGACGATGTCGAAATCGACGGTGCCGGTGGCGATCGCCTGCTGCAGGCGCGGGCTGTAATCGGCCTGCGCCAGATCGACCCAATTGATCTTCGCGCCGGTATAGGCCTCCCACGGCTTCAGGAAACCGCGGAACAGAAGGTTATGGAGGTTCTGATTGTTGAGACCCATGAAGGTCAGCTCGACGCCGGCGAACTCGCCTTCCTTCACGAACTGCTTGGTCGCGCCGAGCGTCAACTCGCCGACCTTCTGCCAGTCGGCATCCGTTGGCGATCCCTTGTTGACGCCGGGAATCTGCAACAAGTCCGCGCGCAGGTCGGCGCGCGCCGGCTTCGGCGCCAGGCCGAGCGTGCTCGCAGCGCCAACCGCCGCCATCGCCGCGCCGCCTTTCAGCACGTTGCGGCGGGTCAACAGATTGTAGAGTTCGACTTTCATTTGGATCTTCCTCCCCTGATGGCTTGCGCCAATGAAACGTTATACCGGTGGTCCGTAGAAAGTGCTCTTGCGTGCGGAGTCCGGTTTATCTTGGAGCGGCCCGAAGCCTCGGGCCCTGGGTGAGCCCACAAAAGCTATCGATCAGCTCAGGAGACTCCGACGGTCCAGTATCTGGTTCGTATTCTTGAAGGCCGCGCGCGCAAGTATGCGAACAGCGAATTTGGTTGTCAATTCAGCGTCCCGCAAAAACGGCGAGGGCAACGACCAGCGATTGCCGCGCGAACCAATCGCTCGTGTGCAGTGCAGCAATGAGGGAAAAACAGTCAGGCCGATCGTTGCTAAGCCAAGCGCTGGCCGGATGCTTCGTCAAACAAATGCACGGAAGACAGGTTCGGTCCCACCGCCAATTGCTCGCCGGGACGGGCGGAGATGCGCTCACGGAATACGCCGATGATCTTTTGTCCGGCAAGGCGCGCAACCACCTGGGTTTCAGATCCGGTCGGCTCGATCACGGCAATCTCCGTCTGCACCGGGCCGCCCAGGCTCAGATGTTCCGGGCGGAAACCGTAGATCGCCTTGCGTCCGTCGCTGTTGGCCGGCGCGCTGCCGAGGGGCAGGCGGGTGCCGTCCGTCGCCTCGAAGGCCGGCGTGGCGCCGAGACGGATCGTTCCCTGCACCATGTTCATGGCCGGCGACCCGATGAAGCCGGCGACGAACAGGTTGGCCGGCCGGTCATAGAGCTCCAGCGGCGAGCCGATCTGTTCCACCACGCCGTCATGCAGCACCACGATGCGATCGGCCATGGTCATGGCCTCGACCTGATCGTGGGTGACATAGATGGTGGTGGTCTTCAGCCGCTGATGCAGCTCCTTGATCTCGCCGCGCATCTGCACGCGCAGCTTGGCATCCAGGTTGGAGAGCGGCTCGTCGAACAGGAAGACCTTGGGGTCGCGCACGATGGCGCGGCCCATGGCGACGCGCTGGCGCTGGCCGCCGGAAAGCTGCCGCGGATAGCGGTTCAAGTACGGGACCAGGCTCAGGATCTCGGCCGCGCGGTTCACCCGCGCGGCAATCTCGGTCTTCGGCAGGCCGCGCAATTGCAGCGCGAAGCCCATGTTGCTGGCGACGTTCTTGTGCGGATAGAGCGCATAGTTCTGGAACACCATGGCGATGTCCCGGTCCTTCGGCTCCAGATCGTTGACGATCTTGGCATCGATGTGCACTTCGCCGGAGGTGATTGGCTCCAGCCCGGCGATCATGCGCAGCAGGGTGGATTTGCCGCAGCCAGACGGGCCGACCAGGGCGACGAACTCGCCATCGGCGATGTTCACCGAGACGCCGTGGATGACCTCATGTTCGCCAAAGGCCTTGCGCACTTCGATCAGATCGACCGATGCCATGCTGTCTCCCGTATTCCGATACCGCCCTGTAGCCCCTGGCTTTCTGCCGGGTGGCGCGCAAGACTACGGCAAGGATTCGGGAACGTCGAGGGGATAGCTCCGCTCGAGACGGACCGGGAGGATTCCAGCCAATGCGCTACGAACTCATGCTGCCCCATCAGATCCGCCAGGCGATCGCGCAGAGCTGGCCGGTCGTCCTGCCGTTGGGCGTGTTGGAATATCATGGCGAGCATCTGGCCGTGGGCATGGATACGCTGGCGGTGACCCGCATCCTGGAGCGGCTGGAACGCGAGGTCGATCTCGTCGTTCTGCCGCCCTTCTATTACGGCACGGCAAGCTATGCGGTGGCAGGCGCCAAGGGCAACGGCACCCTGGATGTGCCGGCGGACCGGTTGTTCCCGTTCGCGCAGTCGCTGTTCGCCTCGCTGCTCAAGGTCGGCTTCCGCAACATCCACGGCTTCATCCATCATCAGACGGAGAATTTCGCTGCCGGCATGCCGACCGACCTGGCCTTCAAGTTCGCTGCGCGCCAGGCAATCTTCGCTTTCCTGGAGGCGGAGCGTGGCGAAGGCTGGTGGGGCGATGCGAAGATGGCGGACTATTATGCCAAGCAGGCGGACAAGGCCGACCCTTTCAACTGGATCCAGATCCATCCGCTGCTGAACGCGGAGGCGATCAAGCTATTCCCCTTCGACCATGCGGGCGAGGGCGAGACTTCGCTGATGCTCGATCTGTGCCCGGAGGGCGTCGACATGAACCGCTTCTCCGACAAGCAATGGTTCACCGGCACCGCCAA
>DASZQC010000565.1:0-3878 GCA_035549815.1 Dongiaceae bacterium | reverse complement strand
CGTACCTATGACGAGATGCCAATCGCTCGTGTCCGGAAATTTGGAGATAGTGAACGGCGACTTGCCTTGTAATATCTACGCCACCGCCACCAGATCGACCGGCGCGGCCACGCCCACCACGTCCACCCGCGCCAATTCGCGGTGTGCGCCTTGCGGCCGGTAGCCCTGCGCCAGGGCCGCCTCGTACGTGTCCTTCAGCACCAGGGCGCGGCAGCCGAGCATCTTGTTCTGCTTCTCCAGCTTGGCGGAGAGATTCACGGCATCGCCGATCACGGTGTATTCCAGCCGCGTGTCGTCGCCGACCGCGCCGGCAATGATGCGGCCTGACGCCACCGCGCCGTTGACGGTCAGCGGCGGGCGGCCCTGCCGCTCCTGCTCGTCCATCCAGCTTTCGGCCGCCTGCATGCATTCCTCCAAGGCGGCGAGCGCGCGGGCGGCGTAATCCTCCTGCGCGCGGGTGGCGCCGAAGGTCGCCATGATGCCGTCGCCCAGGAACTTGTCGATGGAGCCGCCATGGCGCTGGATGATCGGCACCATCTGGCGCTGGTAATCGGCCAGCACGGCCATCACCTCTTGCGGGCTTGCCGTCGAGGCGAGCCTGGTGAAGCCGCGCACGTCGAGATTGAGGATCGCCGCCTCGCAGGCCTGTCCCGCCCCGGCGGTCAATGCGTGCCCGTCGCGGCTGATCTGGCTGGCGATCTCCGGCGCGAAGAAGCGCGACAGGTTTTCGCTCGCCTGCTTGCCGGTGACCGCTTCGATGAGCCGGATGCGCGCCTGGCGCACCGCCAGGGCCAGGATGGTGGTCACCACCAGGATGGAGATGATCTTGTCGATCTCGCCGCCGATCAGCACGCTGTTCGAGGTCAGATACTCGACATAGCTGCGCGTGATCATGGCGTTGGCCGGATCGCTGCAGATCACATAGAGAATGAGCGCCAGCCAGCCGATCGCCGCGGCGATGCCCGCCATCACCACATAGCGCGCCTCGAAGCGCAGGGCACGCAGCGCGATGAAGATGAACACATAGAGCAAGGTCGGCGATTTCAGATAGAAGCTCGGCGGCTGCATATACTGCAGATGGAAGCTCCAGATCAGGCTGTAGAGCAAGCTCATGTCGATGACGATCGATCCGGTCAGCAGCCAGAAGCCGAGCCGCACGCGATAGGCCAGCGCCAGGCGGATCACGGTGAAGACGAGATAGAGCCCGATGGCGAGCGGCGTCAGCAGCCAGATATGCGTCGCCATCGGCGCGGTGGTGCGGCTGGTGAAATAGAGCACGCCGAAGGTGCAGACGATGGCGAGCTGGATCCAACCGATCATCCGCTCGGCCTTATCCTGCTCGCGCGCGAGGCGGTCCCGCACCACCGGCGGCAGCTCCGCCGTATGGTCGATGGGACGCTTGAGGGTAAGGAGGCGCATGCGACCGCTCCCGGTCCGGATGAAAAGTGATCCGCGCGACTTTGCCATGGCGCGGGCCTGTGAGCCTTACACATCGCCGAGAGGTCGATGCCTCCCGTAGTTGAACCGAGCTGTGATCGAATTAAGGCGGCTACTGCTTCTCCAGCCACAAGCTCGTGGTCGGCCCCGCCGCCGCCGGCAATTGCCCGAGCGGCCCGGCGGCCAGGCGGTCGCGATAGCGGCTGGCGGCGTAGTGGCTGGCGAAGATCACCTGCCAGCGCCCGGTCAGCATCAGGCCGGCCACCGCCGATTGCTCGTTATAGCCGCGCCATTCCCAACTGTCGGGATAGGGCTCCGGCAGGAACATGTCGTGGAAATGCACCAGCGTCCCCACCGGCAGCCGCGGCAGGATCTCGGTCAGCACCAGTTCCACATCGGTGCCCGGCATCAGGATGTGGCTGGAATCGACGAACAGCATGTCGCCGGCATCGAGCGCCTCGAACAACCCCATGTCCGCGCGCTGCAGGGTGCTGCGCTCGAAGCGGATGTCGAGGCCGGAAAGGTCGGCGCGCGGCTGCGGGTCGATGGCGATGAATTGCGTCGGCAATGCGCCGTCCTGGATCGCACGAGTCGCAAAGCGCGTGGAATGGCCGCAGCCGATCTCGATGATGCGCTTGGGCGCCCGCGCGCGGATCAGCGCATAGAGCATCGCCGCATCCAGGCCGCAGAACCAATCCTGGTTCCAGCGCGGACCGACATATTTTCCCGAGGCAGCTTTTGCCTCGCGCTCGATCTTCAGCAGATCGGGCCCGATATGCTCCAGCGCGTCCAGCGCCTGCTCCATCGCCGGCTCGGCCTCGGCGAAGGCGCGCGACACGACGTCATAGCGCCCCGGCTTCGCTACCGATTTCGCGCGGCCATAGGGAATGAAGAATCCTTTGCGGTCGAGCCCGGTGACCGTGTCCAGCCCGTAGCACAAAGACCGCCACCAGGTGCGGAGGGTCATGTGCGGCGGCCGCTAAAGATTGATCTCCAGCCCCTCGCGCGCGACGAGCGTGCCGGGGCGGGCGGCGGCGGCTTCCGCCGCGATGCGATCCATGAAGGCATCGTCGTGGCTGGGATCGTGGTGGAAGATGACCAGGGTCTTCACCTTGGCCGCGTCGCACAGGCGCACGCCTTCCTGCCAGGTCGAATGGCCCCAGCCTTCGAACTTCGGATATTCCGCGTCCGTGTAGGTGCTGTCATAGATCACGTAATCGGCGCCCTGGATCAGGTCCAGGATCAGCGGATCCGGTTCGTTCGGCTCGTGCTCGCAATCGGTGATGTAGCAGAGCGACTTGCCGGCATAGTCGATGCGATAGCCGGTGGCGCCGTTCGGATGGTTGAGCGGCGTCGTGCGCACCACCACGCCCTCGCGCGGATGCAGCGTGTCGCCCGCCTCGAAATCGTGGTAGTCGGGCTTCGAGGCGAAGACGTCGAGCGGCACCGGGAACAAAGGCTCCACCATCATGCCGCTGATCGCATCGCGCAGATTGGTGCGCGGCTTCAGATGCCCGGCCCACAGGCGCAGATTGCTCGACGGCTGATAGAGCGGCGCGAAGAAAGGCAGCCCGACGATGTGGTCGAGATGCGTGTGGGTGAAGAAGATGTCGGCGTCGATCGGCGCTTCCGCCATCAGCTTCTTGCCCAGCGGGCGCATGCCGCTGCCGCCGTCGAGGATCAGCAGATGCGGGCCGCAGCGCACTTCGAGGCACGAGGTGTTGCCACCATATTTCACGTAGTCGGGGCCCGGGCAGGACAAGGACCCGCGCACACCCCAGAAACGGACGCTGAATATGGCGCTGCCCCGCACCGTATCGGTTGCCGTCGTCAAACCACCTACTCCCGGCGTCCCCGGTGCTCTGGTGGGGCCGCACCCGGCCCCATGCGAGAAGCCGCCCAACCACCCGACCCCCATCGGGTATCCCAGCTAGGCGGCGCGGGGCGATGATGGCATTGTTTCGCCGCCCAGGAAAAGAGGGAATGTCGCATGGCCCAAGGGGCTGAATCGGCTGGGAAAAGTGCCGTTGGGGGATTGTCGCCCGGGAAAACCTGGTGGCCCGGCGTGCTACTGGGGGTAGGGGTGAGTTGCCACGCCGCCTACCAGCAGTTCAAGCTGCCGCCGATCCTGCCCGACCTGCTGCGGGAATTCCCGCACGACCCGGCGATCGCCGCCGGCTTCATGTCGATCTATGCCCTGATCGGCCTGCTGGTGTCGCAGCCGCTCGGGCGCTGGCTGCAGGGCGGCTTCATTGGCGGGTTCCATGGCAGCCTGGCGCGCGGATTGATGATCGCCGGGCCGCTTACCGCGCTGGGCTGCGCCGTCGCATTGCTCTGGCCGCAATCAGCAAGCCTGTTCCTGGCCGGGCGCGGGCTCGAAGGGCTCGGCTTCGCCATCTGCGCCATCGCCGGGCCGGCGATCGCCGCGCAATCGGCCTCGC
>DASZQC010000564.1:0-6298 GCA_035549815.1 Dongiaceae bacterium | reverse complement strand
CGCCCTGCAGGATGTCGACCGGCCCATAGCCGGCCACCAGATTCTCGACCTGGAGCAAGGTCACGCGCGCTGCTCCGGATGTTGCGGCTTGTGATGGCGCGCGCCGAGATAGGCCTCGATCACCGCCTCGTTGCGCCGCACCTCCGCCATGCTGCCCTGGGTCAGCACGGTGCCTTCCGCCATCACGATCACCGGCTGGCACAGCCGCGCGATCAGGTCCATGTCGTGCTCGATGACGAAGAAGGTGTAACCGTGATCGCGGTTCAGCCGCTCGATCTCCCCCGCCAGCTCGCCCAGCAGCGTGCGATTGACGCCGGCACCAAGCTCATCCAGCAACACGACCTTGGGCTGGATCATCATGGTGCGGCCGAGTTCCAGCAGCTTCTTCTGCCCGCCGGACAGATTGCCGGCATATTCCTTTTCCAGATGCGTCAGACGCAATTGCCCCAGCACCTCGCGCGCCCGGTCGCGCAGCGCAGCTTCCTCATGCACCACCCTGTTCCAGGTGAACCAGGCGCGCAGCAGATTCTCGCCCGATTGCTTGGGCGGCACGGCCATCAAATTCTCGATGACGGTCATGCGCGAGAATTCCTGTGCGATCTGGAACGTGCGCGCCAGGCCGTGATGGAACAGCTTGTGCGCGGGCCAGCCGGTCACGTCCTCGCCATCCAGCGTGATCGTACCGCTGTCCGGCGCCATAACCCCCGCGATGATATTGAACAGGGTCGACTTGCCGGCGCCGTTCGGCCCGATCAAGCCGGTGACCGAGCCCTTCCCCACTTCCAGCGAGCAATCGCGCACGGCCCTGATGCCGCCGAAGCTCTTGCTGACGTGATCGACCTTGATCATGGAAGCGGGCGCGTCACACCCGCGCCGCCGGCAGATAGTTGGCGAATTCGCGCTCGACGCTCTTGGGATCGGCGCCCAGGCCATAGGCGACACCCGCCGCCATGCCGCCGGGATAGATCTCGTCGGCGCGCGCTTTCAGGCCATGCACGATGGCCGCCGCGACGGTCTCCGGCTGCTCCTTCGGCACATTCACGCCCGCCGTCATGTCGGTGTCGACCGCACCGGGCAGCACGCCCATCACATGCGTGCCCTGCGCTTTCAGCTCCGCGCGCAGGGCCTGCGTCAGGCTCCACAGCGCCGCCTTGGAGGCGCAGAGCGAGCCCATCAGCGGCAGATTCACCAGCGACAGGATCGACAGCATGTTGACGATGGCGCCGCCGCCATTCGCCTTCAGGACCGGCTGGAAGGCGCGGCACATGCCGAGCGTACCGAAATAATTCACCTCCATCTCGCGCCGGGCATTGTCGCTGTCCGCGATGGCGAAGAGCGGCGTGTTGAAATTGATGCCGGCATTGTTGACAAGCAGGGTCACGTCCTTTGCCCGGCTGGCAGCAGCCGCGACCTGCTCCGGCTTGGTCACGTCGATCTCCACCGGCACCAGCTTATCGGGCGCCTCCGCGACCAGGGCTTTCACGCCGTCCGGCTTCCGCGATCCGACATAGATCTTCTTCGCCCCGCCTTTCAGCAGCGCCCGCACCGTCTGCGGGCCGATGCCGCGGTTGCAGCCGGTGACAAACGCCACCGCCCCTTCCACCAGGTCCTTGCCGGGTGCGCCGGCAAAGCTGCGGATGCGTGCCTTGGAGGGCGACTGCACCAGATCCTGGTCATAGGCCAGGACGGTCATCTGGAAGCCCTGGCGCCGCCGGTCGGCCGCCATCGTCTCGCCCAGCGTGAACAAGCCGCAAGGTTTGCCTGCCTTATGCGCCGCCTGCATCACCGATTGCATCGCCGCTTCGTGCTTCGGGCCGAAATCCGGGAAGGTGCCCATGGACAGCGACAGGTCGAAGGGACCGATGAACAGCATATCGATGCCGGGCACCTTGGCGATCTCGGCGGCGTTCTCGACACCGACCGTCGTCTCGATCATGGCGGCGATAAAGATCAAATCGTTGGTCTTCGGCACCAGGGCCTTAGCGTCGATCACCGAGCGGATGCCGCCGGAGGAGCGCTTGCCCTGCGGCGGATATTTTGCCGCCTCGACAATCTTCCGCGCCTGCTCGGCCGTTTCGACCACCGGCACGATGATGCCGAGCGCGCCGGCATCCAGCGCGGAACCGATGGCGAAATAGGAATCGTCCTGGGTGCGGACCATCGGCACCGCCTTGTCGCGCACCATGCCGATGGCGGATTCCAGCAACGGCCGCGTCCACAACCCGTGCTGCAGGTCGAAGATGATGGCGTCGGCGCCGTCCTGCACCATCAGCTCGGCGATGACCGGCGCGCCCAACGTCGTCCACATGGCGCCGACGCAGCCGCCGGCGCGCAGCTTGTTCAGGACCGGGTTTTCCATGGCGTCAGACCTTGTCGGCGCTTTCCGCCCAGCGCTTCATCAGCGTGTTGGAGGGCTGCGTCTCGTCCAGCAGCTTCTTGCCCTGCTCCGCGCCCGCCACCGGCAGGCTGTTCTTGTCGATGA
Organism: Dongiaceae bacterium; assembly: GCA_035549815.1. GTDB lineage: Bacteria > Pseudomonadota > Alphaproteobacteria > Dongiales > Dongiaceae > Dongia_A. The sequence continues at coordinate 3,816 of DASZQC010000564.1, read as the reverse complement.
GACCGACCTGCGCCAGCACCGAGGCCTGATCCCAATAGATATGCTCGTGATAGAGCTTGTTGCCGCGGAAGCAGACGATGGCGACCAGAGGCACCTCGACATATTTGCCGGTGGGCGCGACGCCGGGCAGCATCCAGTCGATCTCGCGGTCGTGGGTGAAGCAGAACAGCATCTCGTCCACCACGCGGTCGGCGCCCACGGTGCGCGAGATCGGCACCAGTTTGGTATCGGCCGGATTGCCGTTCACGAAATGATGCTGATAGAAGCGTGCCAACTCCTTGGCGCCGACGCCGCCGGTCATGGTTGGGATGTGGTTGACGTAGGGATTGTCGACCATGGTCTTCATGGTCGCGGCCACGTCACGGGCCGCGAATTCCTGATAGCAATGCTGGTCCCACAAAGCGGAGAGATCGTATTTCGGTCCCATCACGCGGCGGAACACGGCCAGCGAGCGCGAATGCGCCAGGTTCGCCGCCGGCTTGTTGTAATGATCGCCCTTGGTGCGGGCGAAGGCGTGATCCTGTCCCGGATAGGTATAGATCTCGACATTCGGCTTGTCGGCAAAGGCGGCCTTGATCTGCTCCTGCGCCTCCTTCGGCACATATTTGTCTTCCGCCGCGATGTGCAGCACCAGCGGGCAGCGGATCTTGTCCTTCTCGTTCAGGCTGCCCTCGATACCGACGCCGTAATAGCCGACGGCGCAATCGACGCCGGAGCGCGCCGCCGCCAGATAAGCGAGCTTGCCGCCCAGGCAATGACCCAGCACGCCGACCTTGCCGCTGCATTCCGGCCGGCCGCGCAAAGCGCTGACCGTGGCGGTGATGTCCTTGATGCCGGCATCGACGTCGAATTTCTGGAAGAACTCGAAGGCCTTCTGCCACTCCTCCGGCGAATAGCCCATATCGACGCCCGGCTGCATGCGCCAGAACAGGTCCGGCGCCAGCACGACATAACCTTCCTCGGCATAAAGGTCAGCGGTCTCGCGGACATATTCGTTGATGCCGAAAATCTCCTGGCACAGGACGATGCCGGGACCCTTGCCACTGGCCGGCAGGGCCATATAGGCCTTGAACCGCCCGCCATCGGCGGCCGTGATTTCGATAAAGCTTCCCATGGAATACGCTCCCCAGACCCGCCCCTTTATGGGCGATTTCGGGATCACCCTAGCGGGCCGGCGCGGGGCAGTAAACCGGGAACGGAGCGGGCGGCCCCCTCCCCTCCATCATTACCGGGCCGCCGCGAAGCGGCGAGACCCGGTAATCCAAATTTCACGCCGCCGCACGGCCAAAGACTTGGATTGCCGGGTCAAGCCCGGCAATGACGAAAAAGAAAGAGCCGCACCGGGATCACATCTTCATCCGCTCGTTTTTCGGGTCGTAGAACGGCTTCAGGCTGGCGCGGGCGGGAACCTTCTTGTCGGCCACCTCGATCTCGAACTTGGCGCCGTCGATCAGCGCCTGATCGACGCCCTCGGCGTGCTTCACATAGCCCATGCCGATGGCGCAGTTGAGCGTGAAGCTGTAGCCGGCCGAGGTGATGTAGCCCACATTCCTGCCGTTCATGTAGATCGGCTCGTTGTGATAGAGCAGCGGCTGCGGATCGTTCAGCGCGAACTGCACCAGGCGCTTGGTCAGCTTCCTCCCCTTCTCCGCCGCCACCGCATCGCGGCCGATGAACGGGGTGTTCTTGTCCATCGCGCACAGGAACGCCAAGCCCGATTCATGCGGCGTGTCGTCGGGGCTGATGTCGTGGCCCCAGTGGCGATAGGCCTTTTCCAGGCGCAGGAAGTTCATCGCGTGCATGCCGGTCGGCTTCAGACCGAACTCTTTGCCATGCTCCAGCAACAGGTCGAGCGCGCCTGCCGCATAATCGCTCGGCAGGTAAAGCTCCCAGCCCAGCTCTCCGACATAGGAGATGCGGATCGCCAGCGCCTTGGTCCAGCCGAAATCGATCCACTTCGCCGCGCCGAACGGGAAGGCCTCGTTGGAGAGATCGGCGCTGGTCAGTTTGCCGAGCAGCTTGCGGCTGTTCGGCCCCATCAGGCCGATCACCGCATAGAGGTTGCTCACATCCTCGATCTGCGCGTCGGCGCCCGGCGTGAAGTTGGTCCTCATGTAGTGCAGCTCGCGCGTGCCGGTGGCGACGGCGGTGACGACCAGGAAGCGGCTCTCGTCCAGCTTGGTGATGGTGAGGTCGGCCTCGATCCTGCCCTTCTTGTTCAGCCACTGTGTGTAGGTGGCGCGGCCCTGGCGCGAAACATCGGCGCAGGACAAGCGCTGCAATTCTCGCTCCGCGTCCTTGCCTGTGACCAGGAACTTGGCGAAGGAGGATTGGTCGAGGAAGCCGACATTATTGCGGATGTTGCGACATTCCTCGCCGCAATAGTCGAACCAGTTCTGCCGGCCGTAGGAATACTCATAGACCGGCTCCACCCCCTTGGGCGCATACCAGTTCGGGCGCTCGTAGCCCGCCACTTCACCAAAACAGGCGCCGAGCTCCTTCTCCTTGGCATAGAACGGCGACTTGCGGATGCCGCGCGAAGTTTCGAACTGACGGAACGGCCAGTGCATGGCGTAGAGCAGGCCCAGCGCCTCCGACACGCGCGGCACCAGGAACGACTTAGCGCTGTGGTGCGGATAGAAACGGCGAATATCCACGTCCCACAGGTCGAAGGGCGGCTCACCCTCCGCGATCCAGTGCGCCAGCGCCCACCCCACGCCGCCGCCCGACTGGATGCCGATGGAATTGAAGCCGGCGGCGACGAAGAAGTTCTTCAGTTCCGGCGCCTCGCCCAGAACGTAGCGCTGGTCGGCGGTGAAGCTCTCCGGTCCGTTGAAGAACTTGCGGATGCCGACCTTCTCCAGGCTCGGCACGCGGTGCATGGCGCCTTCCAGGATCGGCGCGAAATGGTCGAAGTCCTCCGGCAGCTCGTCGAAGCAGAAATCCTCCGGGATGCCGTCGACACCCCAAGGCTTCGCCTTCGGCTCGAACGCGCCCAGCAGCAGCTTGCCGGCGTCTTCCTTGTAATAGGCGCAGGCATCCATGTCGCGCAGCACCGGCAGGTCGGGCGTCATGCCCTCCATCGGCTCGGTGACGATGTAGAAATGCTCGCAGGCCTGCAGCGGGATATGCACGCCGACCTGTTGCGCGATCGCCTTGGCCCACATGCCGCCGCAATTGACCACATATTCGCAACTGATCGTGCCCTGGTCGGTCTCGACGCCGATGGCGCGGCCGTCCTTGGTCAGCACCCGGGTGACCTTTGTGTCCTCGAAGATCTTCGCCCCGCCCATGCGCGCGCCGCGGGCCAGCGCCATGGTGGTGTCGGCCGGGTTGCACTTGCCGTCCTTGGGGTAGTAGATCGCGCCGATCACGTCATCGACGTTCAGCAGCGGCCACTTCTTCTTCACCTCCTGCGGGCCGATCTGCTCGGCGATCACGTCGAAGCCGCGCAGCATGGCCGCGCCGCGTTGAAATTCCTCCCAGCGCTCCTTGTTGGTGGCGATGGAGAGCGAGCCCGGCTGCACGAAGCCGGTCGCCTGCCCCGTCTCTTTCTCCAGGTTGGTGTAGAGGTCGACGGTGTATTTCGCGAGCCGCGTCAGGTTCGCGGTGTAGAGCGAGGCGCGGACAAGACCGGCCGCATGCCAGGTCGTGCCGCTGGTCAGCTTCTTGCGCTCCAGCAGCACCACATCCTTCCAGCCGAGCTTGGCCAGGTGATAGGCGACCGAGCAGCCGGAGACGCCTCCGCCGATGATCACGGCCCTTGCCCTGTTAGGAATGGCTTTGGTCGGGAAGGTCTTGGTCATGCGGCCTCGC